>NZ_JBSFGJ010000162.1:0-19214 GCF_053596515.1 Nonomuraea sp. NPDC001684 | reverse complement strand
GCCTCGTCACGGGAGGGGTGAAGCTCTTCGGGGCGAGCCGCCGCCGGGTCGCTCTCGAACTCCTCATTCTTCAGCGGGGGCGATGAGTAATGGAGTCGGCATGATCTGCATGACGTCCAGCACCGGCGTCAGCACCCGGCGCACCCGCGCCGACAGCCCGGCCCAGACGCCGAGCGGCACGCCGACCGCCAGCGACAGCAGCACCGAGGCCGCCACCAGCGCCAGCGTGTCCACGCTCGACTGCCACAGGCCGAGCACCCCGAACGCGCCCACGCCCGCCGCCGCGAGCAGCGCGATGCGCCAGCCGCCGGCCAGCCAGGCCAGCGCGGCCAGGACGCCGATGAGACCCGGCCAGTTCAGGGCGGTGAGCACGGTCTGGAAGAAGGTGTAGACGCCGTCGACGAGCAGCCGGATGTAGTTGAGGAAGTACAGGAAGAGCGGGCTCTCGTTGCGGTGGTCGTCGATCCATTCGCGCAGCTCGGTGACCGCCAGGAACTGCGGCGCCTCCTTGTCGTGCGGCAGCGTGCCGGTGCCGCGGAAGACCAGGTACGCCACGGCGAACAGGATCGCGACCCCGGCGGGAGCGGCCCATCTGGGGATCTTGAGCCTGGTGGGGGCGCTGACCGCGGTGGTGCTCACGCGCCTGCCCTCACCGCGGCGTCCGCGCCGGCGAGGAAGGACAGCAGGTCCACGCGGTCCACGACGCCGGTCAGCTCGTCGCCGTCCATCACCCGGATCGGGCGGGAGGAGGCCGAGGCCGCGGCGATGGCGTCCTTGACCAGGGTGGTGGCGGGGAGCTGGGGGCCGTCCAGCGGCTCGCCGGGCTCGGGGGCGCGGCAGATCCAGCGCAGCGTCAGCACGTGGCTGCGCGGCACGTCGCGGACGAAGTCGGCCACGTAGTCGTCGGCCGGCGCGCCCACCAGCTCCTCGGCCGTGCCGAGCTGCACGATCGAGCCGGCCCGCATGATGGCGATGCGCTCGCCCAGCTTGAGCGCCTCGGACAGGTCGTGGGTGATGAACACCATCGTCTTGCCGACCTCGCGGTGGAGCCGGATCACCTCGGTCTGCATGTCCCGCCGGATCAGCGGGTCGAGCGCGCTGAACGGCTCGTCGAACAGCATGACCTGGGGATCGACGGCCAGCGCGCGGGCCAGGCCGACGCGTTGCTGCATGCCGCCGGAGAGCTGGTCGGGGTAGGCGCCGGCGTACCCGTCGAGGCCGACGAGGGTGAGGATCTCGGCGGCCCGCGCGTGCCTGGCGGCCCTGGGGGTGCCCTGGATCTCCAGGCCGTAGGCGACGTTGTCGATGACCTTGCGGTGCGGCAGCAGGCCGAAGTGCTGGAAGACCATGCTGACCCGGTGGCGGCGCAGCTCGCGCAGCCGGGCGGGGGAGGCGCGGCCGACGTCCTCGCCGCCGATGCTGATGCGGCCGGCGGTGGGCTCGACGAGCCTGGTCAGGCAGCGTACGAGGGTGGACTTGCCGCTGCCCGACAGGCCCATGACGACGAAGACCTCGCCGGGGCGCACCTCGAAGCTCACGTCGCGGACGGCGGCGGTGCAACCGGTCTTCTCTCGCAGAGCGGCGGGGTCGAGGTGTCTGTCCTCGCTGTCCAGCACCTTTTGCGCCCTGGATCCGAAGATCTTCCAAAGCCCTTCGACGCTGATGGCCGCGCTGTCGGGAGAATCCCGCACCCTCGCCTCCTCGATTGCCGAGGGCTCAACATATGCGGTGAATAACGCAAATCTCAACGCTGTGACCTGTGAGAGACCTGGCTGCTCCTCCCGTGTTATGCGCTTGGAACGAACTAAACGCCCATAGATGGACATATGAATGTATAGGGGGCTATTTCTGGTTGAGTGGACGGCGAGATGGGGCTCCAGCTTTCGTCCCACTGGGCACAGAAGTTGAATTTCGCACCGATATGTGCGGGTGGCCACCTCCGCTTAGGATGTGTTCCAATTACCCGCACTTGCTGATTTCTCCCAAGGGCCACAGCCCTGACAAATACGCCGATTCGGGCGAGGTGCGTTCGGTGACAACACAGCTGGGCGAGCGGCAGGCCGTCGAAGGCAACTGGCGCCTGCGCAATTGGCGCGTACGTGCGCGCCTGGTCGCCCTCATCCTGGTGCCGACCGCCGCCGCCGTGCTGCTGGGCGGCGTCCAGGTGCTGTCCTCGACGGGCGCCGCCGCCGACTACGACCGGACGAACCGATTAGCCGTGCTGTCGGAGCAGGTGGGCGACCTGACCCACCAGCTCGCCGGTGAGCGGGCCAAGACCGCCTGGTACATCGCCAGGAACCGGCCCGTGAACGGGCTCGGCGGCGTCCGGTCCCAGATGGACCAGGTGGACGTCGCCATCAGGGAGGTACGCGGCACCGCCCAGCAGATCCTGGCCGACGTCGAGGGCCGCACCGCCGACCAGATCGAGAACATGCTCACCCGCCTGGACGACCTGACCTCGCTGCGCGAGCAGGCGATGGACGCCGACCTGCTGCCCGGCCCCGCCGTCGACCTCTACACGACGGTGATCGGCGACCTCCTCTCCATCCACACCGAACTGATCAAGGGCAGCTCCGACGACGAGCTGTTCCGCCAGACCCGCATGCTGGACGGCCTGGCCAGGGCCAAGGAGAGCGTCTCCTACCAGCAGGCGCTGCTCACCACCGTCCTCGTCGAGGGCGCCTTCGGCCAGGACCAGCTCAAGCGCTTCCTCGGCGAGCTGTCCGCCGAGACCGCCGACCGCAGGGGCTTCGCCGCCGAGGCCACCGCCGACGAGCGCCGCTTCTTCGACGAGACCGTCAACGGCCGCAGCGCCGACCGCATGTTGTTCCTGCGCGAGCTGGTGCTCATCAGGGCCTCGGCCTCGCTGCCGCTGCGCGGGCTGGACCTGGCCAAGCGCGACGACGCCAAGGAGTGGTTCGACGCCTCCAACGTCGTCGTGGACTCCATGCGCAAGGTCGAGCAGCGCCAGGCCGCCGGGATCGTGGCGCGCAGCGCCACGCTCAGCGCCGAGGAGCAGCGGCGGGCGCTGGTCATCGCGGGCGCGGTGCTCGCGCTGCTGGTCGCCGTCCTGCTGATCACCACCGGCGTGGCCAGGTCGCTGGTCCGGCCGCTGCGCAGGCTGCGCGGCGAGGCGCTGGAGATTGCCGGGCGCCGCCTGCCGGACTTCGTCCAGCACCTGCGCGAGTCGCGCGACGGCGCGGTCGACGCCGAGGTGCCGCCCATCGGCATCTTCTCCAGGGACGAGGTCGGCGAGGTCGCCCGCGCCTTCGACGAGGTGCACCGCGAGGCCGTCCGGCTGGCGGGCGACGAGGCGCGGCTGCGCTCCAACGTCAACGCGATGTTCGTCAACCTGTCGCGGCGCAGCCAGACCCTGGTCGAACGGCAGCTCACCCTGATCGAGCGCCTGGAGCGCGGCGAGCGCGACGACGAGCGCCTCGGCGACCTGTTCAAGCTCGACCACCTGGCCACCCGCATGCGCCGCAACAGCGAGAACCTGCTGGTCCTGGCCGGTCAGGAGGCCGCGCGCAAGTGGAGCGAGCCGGTCGAGCTCATGGACATCGTGCGCGCGGCGCTCGGCGAGGTCGAGAGCTACGACCGGGTCAGCGTCCAGGCGCAGTCGGACGTCGCCATCGCCGGGCAGGCCGTCACCGACGTGGTGCACCTGCTGGCCGAGCTGGTCGAGAACTCGGTCTCGTTCTCCTCCAAGGACACCAAGGTGATCATCTCCAGCAGCCGCATCGACGGCGGCGGGCTGATGGTCTCGGTGACCGACAACGGCATCGGCATGACCCCCGAGGAACTGGCCGAGGCCAACTGGCGGCTGGCCCACCCGCCGGTCGTGGACGTGTCCGTGTCGCGGCGGATGGGCCTGTTCGTGGTCGGGCGGCTGGCGCTGCGGCACAGCATCAAGGTGCAGCTCCGCCGCCAGGACATCGGCGGGCTGACCGCGATGGTGCTGATCCCGGAGATGCTGCTCGCCGCCGTCCCCGGCACGGTGGCCGGGCACCTGCACGGCTCGATGGCCGCGGCCGCGCACACCCCGGCCATGTCCGCCGTGGGCCGCCCGGACCAGGGACGCGCCGAGCCCTTCCAGACTGCCGAGCCGTTCCAGAGCGCCGAGCCGTTCCGCAGCGCCGACCCGTTCCGCAGCGCCGACCCGTTCCGCAGCGCCGACCCGTTCCAGAGTGCCGACCCGTTCCAGAGTGCCGAGTCGTACGCGCCGCCCACGGCCCCGATGCCCGCCTACGGGCACCCGTCGTTCGACCCCATGCCGTCGGCGTCCGAGTCGTCGTGGTTCACCTCGTCCTCCTCGCAGTCGGTCGAGCAGCCGGAGCCGCCGGCGTCCGGGGCGTCGTACCCGTCGTTCGCCACAGGGCCCGAGCCGGCCGGGCCGGCGCCCGGGAACGAGTTCCTGCCGATCTTCGCCTCGGTCGAGGAGAGCAGCTGGTTCAGCAAGGCCGCGCCGACCGCCGACCGGCGGGACCCGGCCTGGTCGTCGCCCGCCGACCAGGGCTGGCAGGCGGCGAACACGACCGCCGAGCCCGCCCAAGGCGGCACCACGAACTCCGGCCTGCCCAAGCGCACGCCGCGAGCGAATCTGGTACCGGGTACCGCGGTTCCCCAGCCGCCGCCCGTGCCGGCTCCTCCGCCGTCCCCCGACCGGCTGCGCAGCCGGCTGGCCAGCTACCAGCAGGGCGTGCGCAAGGGCCGAGCCGAGCTAGAGGAGGACTGATGAAGGAACTGAGCCAGGGGGCCAGGGACATCAACTGGCTGGTGAGCGCGTTCGTCGAGGAGGTGCCCGGCGTGGCCCACGCCGTGGTCGTCTCCGCCGACGGCCTGCCGATGGCCTTCTCCCGCGGCTTCCCCAAGGACCGCGCCGATCAGCTCGCCGCCATCGCGGCCGGGCTGGTCAGCCTGACGCAGGGGTCGGCGCGGGTGTTCGAGGGCGGCGGCGTCACGCAGACCCTGGTGGAGATGGAACGCGGGCTGCTGCTGGTGATGTCGATCAGCGACGGGTCGTGCCTGGCGGTGCTGGCCGCGCCCGACTGTGACATGGGCCTGGTGGCGTACCAGATGACGATTCTGGTCGAACGCACGGGGCAGGTGCTGACCCCTGCCGTACGGGCGGAGTTGTCATCCGCGCGCCCCTGGTGATGGGAGTGGACGTTGGCATCGTGGCATGACGGGGAGCCGGAGCCCCAGCGCAGCTCGCTGGTGCGCATGTACGCCGTCACCGGCGGCAGGACGGCGCCGCGCACCGGCCTGGCCATGGAGGCGCTGGTCTCGTCGGCGACCTCGGCCCGGCTCGGCATGACCTACACCCGCGAGTACCGCGCGATCAGCGAGCTGTGCCGCCAGGTGCGCTCGGTGGCCGAGATCTCCGCGCTGCTGGCCGTGCCGCTCGGCGTGGCGCGGGTGCTGGTCGCCGACATGGAGGCGGACGGGCTGGTCAAGGTCTACCAGCCGCAGCTGGAGGCCGGGCTGCCGGACCGCAGGCTGCTGGAGAGGGTCCTGAGTGGACTTCGCCGGCTCTAGCCCAGCGCTCACCTCGACGAAGATCGTCGTGGCGGGCGGGTTCGGCGTGGGGAAGACCACCTTCGTCGGCGCGGTGTCGGAGATCGTGCCGCTGACCACCGAGGCCGTGCTGACGGACGCCTCGGCCGGCATCGACGACCTCGCGCACACCCCGGGCAAGTCCACCACCACGGTCGCGATGGACTTCGGCCGCGTCTCCCTCGAACGCGACCTGATCCTTTACCTGTTCGGCACGCCCGGACAGCACCGGTTCTGGTTCATGTGGGACGACCTGGTGCGCGGCGCGATCGGCGCGGTCGTGCTGGTGGACACCCGCCGCCTGGCCGACAGCTTCCCCGCCGTCGACTACTTCGAGGAGGCCGGGCTGCCGTTCGTCGTCGGCCTGAACGGCTGGGACGGTCGCTTCCCGCACGTGGAGAGCGAGGTGCGCGAGGCGCTCACGCTCTCACCGCAGGTGCCCATCGTGCGCACGGACGCGCGGGCCCGCCAGTCGGTCAAGAACACCCTGATCACCCTGGTCGAGCACGTGATCGGCGCCCGTCCCTACTGAGCGTTCCACCAGTACGCGGCCACCAGCTCGGCCACCAGCGTCTCGGTGAGCAGCGCCACGCCGGGGTCGTCGTCGTGCGCGTAGCGGATCGCCGCCGCGGCGTCCTTCACCTCGCCGCCCACGGAGATCACCGTGGAGCCGCGCTCGCGCACCCAGTCCATGGCCTGCTCGTCGTAGCGGGAGCCGGGGAAGAGCAGCGCCCGGTAGTCGAGGGTCTTGGTGAGGTAGACGTCGACGTGCGACCAGTCGCCCGCCTCGCAGGCGTCGGCCGCGCGGCGCGGGCCCTCGCGGAACATCAGCGCCGACTGCTCGGCCGACGACAGCCGCTCGGCGGGGGCGATCGTGTAGACGCCGTGGGGCCCGTCCAGGAGCTCCATGGTCAGCGGGAGCCATTCGTCCCGGCGGTCCAGGAGGTCGCGGGTGGCCTCGGCGGCGCGGGTGAGCAGCGCGGGCAGGTCGCCGCCCGTCCCGGTGAGCCGGGCTTCGAGCGCCAGCAGCAGGGCCAGCGTGTGCTGGAACGTCCGGCAGGCCACGCCGCCGCGCTCCTCGCCCGCGCCCATGGGGACGACCAGGTCGGCCGCCTCGGTGACGGGCGAGCCGGGCACGTTGGTGATCGCGGCCACGTACGACGGGCCCCCGGCGTAGCGGGCGAGGGCGTCGAGGGTCTCGCGGCTGCCGCCGGTGGCCGAGATCGGCACGACCAGCGTGTCCGGCCCGGCCGGGTAGGTCGCCGCGGCCGAGGCGTAGTCGGCGTAGGCGTCCACGCCGGCCGCGCGCAGGCGCAGGGCCGCCACCCCGGCGGCGTACCGGGAGCTGCCCATGCCGAGGAACAGCACCCGGCGCACGCCCTCGGGCAGCCCGGCGAAGGGATCGGCCGCGCGCAGCCCGTCGGCGAGGGCGGCCAGGGCGGCGGGCTTGGCCTCCAGGTCGGCCAGGTAGAGCTCGGGATTCACGGCAGGTTCTCCTCGGGGTACCAGGTGCGCAGCACGCCCATGGGGGCGTAGCGCCAGCGGGGCAGGTGGCGGGCGGCGTAGATCAGCTCGCGGCACTCCTGCTCGACCTCGAACGGGCGGATCAGGGTCTCCTCCAGCAGGTCGGAGCGGCCGAGGCCGGACAGGCGGTCGCGGTAGGCGTCCAGCAGGCCGGCCCGGGCCCGCGCCGCCCAGGCCGCGGCGTGGGCGGGCGGGGTGCCCCGGCGCTTGACGGCGACCTGGGCCACGTGCTCCAGGCTGGTGGTGAGCTGGGCGACGTCCCTGGCGGCCGGCTGGCGCACGCCGGTGTCGGCCACGGTCGGGTTGCCGTCGAAGTCGATCACGGCGTAGCCGTCGCGCCACCGCAGGATCTGGCCGACGTGCAGGTCGCCGTGGATCCTGATCACCGGGCCCGCGAAGCCCGCGCGCAGCGGCTCCAGCTCGCCGGCCAGGGCGCCGGCCCGCGTGGCCAGCCACGCGCCGTCGGCGCCGCCGGTGAGGGCGAGCGCCTCGGCCAGCGCGTCCGCGGCCCGCGCCGCCGGGTCCGCCTGCCGCGCGGACGAGCCGCCGGGCAGGGTGGACAGCGCGACGTGCAGGTCGGCGGCCAGCCGGCCGAGCTCGCCGGCGAACCGCGTGCCGCCGGACTCGGCCTCGTCCACGCACCACTCCCAGCCGTCGCGCGCCTCGGGCAGGTAGCCCGTCACCAGCGCGAGCAGCTCCTCGCCGGCGTCCGACGCGCGGGTCAGCGCCAGGTACGGGGGCGCGGTGCCGGTGAAGCCGACCTCGACGAGGTGGGCGAAGATCTCGGGCGTCGGGTGGGGCAGCGGGACCGGCGGGGCCAGCCACTTCACGACCATCCGCTCGTCCACCACGACCGAGTGGTTGGTCTGGTCGACGTGCGGCCCGAAGCCGCGCTCGGCGGCCGTCGCCGCGAGGACGGGAAGGTCATGGAACCGGCGGACGGCGAACGGGGGCGGCGGGTCGTGCGCCAGCGCCCGCAGCAGGCTCGTGGACAGGCCGTGATCCCGGTCGGAGACGGGCTCCGCCGCGAGGGCGGCGAGCCGAGGCGCAATTGAATCCCAGTTCAACAGATTGACCATCGTTCCCGATCGACGTGTGGAAGGAAGTCTCGCTCATGTTGATATCCGCTGCAACTTCGCCCTCTTCGGAGCCCGTCCGCGTATTAGGGGAAAAGCGCCTGCGCCGGTCAGGAGGGTACGGTCCCGCCCCCGGTGCTCGCTCCGGGCCGCCCCTGCCTCCATGCGCCAGTGGGGTCCGCGCGGTGTCACCGCGACCGATAACCCGCTCTGAGCGGATCCGGATCGTTCACCCGTTCGCTGAGCACCCGCCAGGGATCGCACGCTCCCGAGCCGATAGATTACGGCTGGGAGAGATGGCGCGAAGAGCGCGGCCCAAAGGCGGTCCGTACGCGAGGTGAGAGGTCCCTCACGGACCGGGATGAGGCGACTCCGTTATTGAATCTCGATTCAACACTCTGATCAAACTTCCTGGTAGCAATGTCGGGAAAAGTCTTGCTCATGTTGATTTCTGCTGCAACACTCCTGCTCTGGTCTGCCGTGTCCAGTAAGGTCGCGCGACCCCTCAATCCTCAGCACCAGAAGGAGTAGCGGCCGTGTCCCGTAACCGGTTCACCCGTCGTCTTCCGGCCGCCGTGGCGGTGGCCGGCCTCGCGCTAGCCGTCGCGGCGTGCGGCGGTGGGTCGTCGAGCAGCTCAGACGGCACGACCGCGGCCAAGGCCGAACAGCTCCAGCCCAACGCCGACCTGACCAAGCAGTCGCTCCAGGTGACCGTCTGGCCGGGCTACACCCCGGAGGAGCTGCCCGAGAAGGTCAAGCAGCAGCTCAAGGTCAAGGAGATGGGGATCACCAACCACGACACGAACGAGCTGGCGATGGCCAAGCTGACCGCCTCCGGCGACAGCGGCATCGACGTGGCGTTCGTGTCCGGCCAGTACGCCCAGGCGCTCAACGCCCAGGGCCTCCTGGAGCCCATCCACGCGGAGCTGATTCCCAACCTGGCCAATCTCTACCCCGAGGCCACGCAGCTCTCCTACGACAAGGGCAACAAGTACTCGGTGCCCTACACCTGGGGCACCACCGGCATCTGCTACCGCAGCGACCTGGTGAAGACGCCGCCGACGAGCTGGAACGACATCCTCAAGCCCGCCTCCTGGGCCGAGAAGAAGGTCACCATGATGACCACCGAGCGCTGGCTGGTCCTGCCCGCGCTCAAGGCGCTCGGCTACTCGGTCAACACCGAGAAGGACGAGGAGATCGCCAAGGCCAAGGAGCTCCTGGTCTCGCAGAAGCCGCACCTGCTGCGCTACGACGACACCACCTTCGGCGACCGGCTGAAGTCCGGCGAGGCCATCATGGTCGAGGCGTGGGACGGCTGGTGCCCGACCACGGACGAGAAGCAGAACATCAAGTTCGTGGTGCCGAAGGAGGGCAGCGACCTCTGGGTGGACACCATGGTGATCATGAAGTCCTCCAAGAACAAGGAGGCGGCCCACGCCTTCATCAACATGATCCTCGACCCGGAGATCCACCGCTGGGCGGCCGAGAACATCAACTACAAGGTCCCCAACAAGGCCGCCATGGACAAGGTGACCATCCCCAAGGGCTCGCTGCTGGACATCAAGCCGGCGGAACTGCTCAACGGTGAGTCGATCATCGACCTGGGACAGGCGTCGACCAAGTTCAGCCGCCTGTCGCAGGAAGTCACGGCCGGATAGTCGTTGGTGCAGTGAGATCCGAGGTCAAGGCCCGGCCGGTGTCCCGTAAGCGGGGTCGCCGGCTGGGCGCGTTCGTTTTCCTTTCGCCAGGTCTGACGTACCTGGTCGTGCTGCTCCTCGTGCCGCTGGCGCTGGTGCTCAGCTACACCGTCTTCCAGCGGGGGCGCTTCGGGGGCATCGTCTACGAGTTCACGCTGGAGAACTTCCAGCGCCTGTTCGACTCCCTCTACCTGAACGTCGTCGGCGACTCGCTGAAGATGGCGACGATCGCCACGCTGATCGCGTTGCTGCTCGGCTACCCGACGGCGTACCTGATCGCCCAGCTCCCGTCGAAGTGGAAGACGATCGCCCTGGTGGCGGTCGTGCTGCCCTTCTGGACGAACTTCATCATCCGCGTCTACGCGTGGATCATCATGCTCAGCAGTCAGGGGCTGCTCAGCTCCCTGCTGGGCAAGGAGATGGAGCTGCTGTACACCCAGGGCGCGATCGTCACCGGGCTGCTCTACTCGTACCTGCCGCTCATGGTGCTGCCGTTGTACTCCTCGATCGAGAAGCTCGACCCGCAGTTGCGCGAGGCGTCGGCGAACCTCGGGGCCTCGGCGTTCACCACGTTCCGGAAGGTGACGCTGCCGCTCACCCTGCCCGGCGCGCTGACCGGGGCGATGTTCGTGTTCGTGCCGAGCTTCGGCAACTTCGTCATCCCCGAGATGCTCGGCGGCAACAAGTCCATCATGGTGGGGAACCTGATCCGCAACCAGTTCCTGGTCGCGCGCGACTGGCCGTTCGGCTCGGCGCTGGTGCTGGCGCTGATCGCGGTGCTGATCCTGCTGCTGCTCGTGCAGGCGTGGGCGGCCCGCCGTGCGTAGACCCAAGCTGCTGTACGTGCCGTTCTGGGTGACCTACGCCTTCCTGTACGTGCCGATCATCGTCCTGGTCGTCATGTCGTTCAACTCCGGCAAGTCGGCCTACACCTACGAGGGCTTCAGCCTCAAGTGGTACGGCGAGCTGGCCGCCGACGAGAAGATCCGAGAGGGCCTGGTCAACACCCTGATCGTGGCCCTCGGCTCGACGGCGATCGCCACCGTGCTGGGCACGTTGCTGGCCGTCGGCCTGGCCCGGTACACCAGATCGAAGCTGCTCGACGCGATCTCGCTCATGCCGGCCGTGCTGCCCGACCTGGTGCTCGGGATCGGACTGCTGGTCCTGTACGCCCTGATCAACACCTTCCTGGCCCAGTGGGACGCCCAGTTCGCGCTGGGCCTGCCCACGGTGACCATCGCGCACGCCGTGTTCTCGATGGCGTTCGTCGCGGCGGTGGTGCGCACCCGGCTCACCAACGCCGACACCTCGCTGGAGGAGGCCTCGCGCGACCTGGGGGCCGGGCCGGTGGTCACGTTCATGAAGGTCACGCTGCCGCAGCTGGTGCCCGGGATCGTCGCCGGGGCGCTGCTGGCGTTCACGCTGTCGCTGGACGAGTTCGTGATCGCCTTCTTCACGATCGGCAACGCCGAGCCGACGCTGCCGATCGTCATCTACTCAATGGTTCGTTTCGGGGTGACCCCGAAGATCAACGCGCTGGCCGCGATCCTGCTCCTCGTGAGCTTCACGGCGGTGATCGCCGGGCAGCGGATGACCAAGATCGGGAAATCACGTGCTCAGGATTGACGGGGTCACCCGCAGGTTCGGTGACGTCACCGCGCTCGACGGCGTCTCGCTGGAGATCGAGCAGGGCGAGTTCTTCGCCCTGCTCGGGCCCTCCGGCTGCGGCAAGACCACCCTGCTGCGCATCATCGCCGGGTTCGAGACGCCGGACGCCGGCACGGTCACGCTCGACGGCGAGGACCTGCTGTCCAAGCAGCCCAACCGGCGGCCGATCAGCCTCATGTTCCAGTCGTACGCGCTGTTCCCGCACATGACCGTGGCCAAGAACGTGGCCTACGGCCTGGAGCGGGAGAAGCTGCCCCGGCAGGAGATCAAGCAGCGGGTCGGCGAGGTGCTGGAGACCGTGGGCCTGTCGGCGCACGCCTCGCGCAAGCCCGCGCAGCTGTCCGGCGGCCAGCGGCAGCGGGTCGCGCTGGCCCGCTCCATCGTCAAGCGGCCGCGGCTGCTGCTGCTCGACGAGCCGCTGTCGGCCCTGGACAAGAAGGTCCGCGCGGACATGCAGCTGGAGCTCAAGCGGCTGCAGAGCGAGGTCGGCATCACCTTCGTGGTCGTCACGCACGACCAGGAGGAGGCCATGTCGCTGGCCGACCGCATCGCGGTCTTCGACAGCGGCAGCGTGCGCCAGGTGGACGCCCCCGTGGCCCTGTACGAGCGCCCGCGCTCGCCGTTCGTGGCCGACTTCGTCGGGGCGAACAACCTGTTCGAGGGCGTCTGCACCGGCCTGGACGGGATCAAGAGCGAGGAGTTCGGCATGCTGGCCGGCACGCCGCTCGAAGACCTGGCCGCCGACTCCAAGGCGCTGCTCGCGGTGCGGCCCGAGAAGATCGAGCTGGCCGACGAGAACGCGGCGCGGGGCCTGAAGGGCAGCGTCCTGGACGTGAGCTTCTACGGCGGCGTCTCGCACATCTCCGTGGACGTGCCGGGACGGGCCAAGCCCGTGCTCGCCGCGGTGCAGGGGGCGAGCACGGTGCAGCCCGGCGCCAAGGTGAAGGTGCGCTGGGAGGCCCAGGACGCCGTCATCATGGCGGTCGATCAATGAGCCAGGTCGTTGCCCGTCGCCGCCCGCGCGTACGACAGGATCAGCTCGGCCGCCTCGTCGGGGCCGATCAGCGGGTGCCTGGCGGTGATGCGGTAGCCGTAGGCGTCCTCCAGGGCCACCAGGTTGCGCGCGACGGTCACGGAGTCGGCCGTCAGCCGGAAGACCCCGAGCGCGGCCCCGGTGTCCAGGATCGCCTGGTACATCGACACCTGGCGGTCGTACAGCGAGGTGAGCAGCACGCCGTAGACCCGGTTGCGGCCCGCGGCGCCGCCCAGCTCGTTGAGCAGGCGGACGTCGGGGTCGAGCGGCCCGGTCGGCAACCCCGACCGGATCGTGACGACCAGCTTCTCGACCGGGTCGGTGAAGTCGGCCAGGCGGCGCATGCGCAGCTCGTAGAACCGCTCCATGCCCGCGTGCTGCGCCTCGACCAGCAGTTCGCCCAGGTCGGGGTAGTGGTAGAGCACGGCGCCGGAGGTCAGACCGGCCTCCTCGGCGACGTGCGAGAGCTGTACTCCGTCGATGCCGTGGCGGATGATGGCTCGGCGCGCGGCCTCGATCAAGTCGATGCGCCGGTCACTACGGCTTTTGCGCTGGGCCACGACCACCACCCCCCGTGCGTTTGGTCACCATTCAGATCGGCCGTGACCATAGTGCACTTAACTTGCGCTTCACGCTAGATGAGTATTTGAATTCCTCTTCAATTTGACGAGTTCCCCCGGAGTTCACGATGTCCCTCACCATCCTGTTCATGCCAGAGAGCGCGTACGGCCCCACGAACAACTGCATCGGCGTCGGCGACATTCTCCGCCGTCGCGGGCACCGCGTCGTCTTCGCCGCGGAGTCGTCCTGGAAGGGCAAGCTCGAAGCGCTCGGCTTCGAGGAGGACCTCGTCGACCTGGCCCCGCCGCCCGAGAACGCCGAGGAGCAGGACGCCGGCCAGTTCTGGAAGGACTTCATCCGCGAGACCGCGCCGGAGTACCGCAAGAGCACGCTGGAGCAGCTCGACACCGTCATCAAGCCCATCTGGGACTCCCTCATCGACGGCGCCAAGTACTGCGAGCCGCAGCTCAAGGCCATCATCGAGCGGGTGAACCCGGACGTGATCGTCGAGGACAACGTGATCACGTTCCCGGCGCTGCTCACGGCGGGCAAGAAGTACGTCCGGATCGTCTCCTGCAACCCGCTGGAGGTGCGCGGCGAGAACGTCGCGCCGGTCTTCTCCGGCCTGCCCGCGGACGACCGCTCCGGCTGGGACGCCTTCCGCGCCGAGTACGACCGCACCCACCGCGAGATCTGGACCGCCTTCAACGAGTGGTGCGTCGAGCAGGGCACCGCCCCGCTGCCCGACCTGGACTTCATCCACGAGGGCGACCTGAACCTCTACGTCTTCCCCGAGATCCTCGACTACACCGACGCCCGCCCGCTCGGCCCGAGCTGGCACCGGCTCGACTCCTCGGTGCGCGAGACCGACGAGGACTTCACGCTGCCCTTCGAGCGTAATGACGGCTCGCTCATCTACTTCTCGCTCGGCTCACTCGGCTCCTCCGACGTGGAGCTGATGCAGCGCGTGATCGACATCCTGGCCGGCACCCGGCACCAGTACATCGTCTCCAAGGGCCCGCTGCACGAGGAGATCAAGCTCGCCGACAACATGTACGGCGCCGAGTTCCTGCCGCAGACGAAGATCATCCCCCTGTGCGACCTGGTCATCACGCACGGCGGCAACAACACCACCACCGAGGCGGCGCACTTCGGCAAGCCGATGATCGTGCTGCCGCTGTTCTGGGACCAGTACGACAACGCCCAGCGGGTGGACGAGCTGGGCTACGGCGTCCGGCTTTCCACCTACGCCTTCACCGACGAGGAGCTGACCGGCGCGGTGGAGCGCCTGCTCGGCGACACCGAGATGCGCGCGAGGCTCGCCGCGGCGGGCGAGGAGATCCGCCGCCGCGACGGCCTGCGCAAGGCCGCCGACCTGATCGAACAGCTCGGCCAGTAGGGATTTCGAGGACCTTCCATGCGTGAACTGATCAACCCCGCCACCGGCCTCCCGTGCGCCGAGATCCCGGACACCCCGGTGGCCGACGTGGCGGCGGCCGTCCGGACCGCCCGGGGCGCGTTCGAGGAGTGGGCCCAGACCACCCCCGCCGAGCGCCAGCGGCTGCTGCTGCGCCTGGCCGACCTGGTGGAGGCCGACGCCGAGGAGCTGACCCGGCTGGAGGTGGAGGAGACCGGCAAGCCGGCGGCCGTCTTCAGGGACGGCGAGCTGCCCTTCGCCGTCGACAACCTGCGCTTCTTCGCCGGCGCCGCCCGTTCGCTCGAAGGGTCGGGGGCCGGGGTGTTCAGCGCCGGCTACACCTCGGTGCTGCTGCGCCGTCCGGTCGGGGTGGTGGGGTCGATCGCGCCGTGGAACTTCCCGTTCGTCATGGCGGTGTGGAAGGTCGGCCCGGCCGTGGCCGCCGGGAACGCCGTGGTCATCAAGCCGGCGCCGCAGACGCCGCGCACGACGCTGCGCCTGGCCGAGCTGTTCGCCAAGGCGGGCGCGCCCGAAGGGCTCGTCCAGGCGGTCACCGGCGACGCCGAGGTCGGCCAGGCGCTGGTCACCGACCCGGGCGTGGACATGGTCAGCGTCACCGGCTCGACCGGCACCGGCCGGGCGGTCATGACCGGCGCGGCGGCCACGCTCAAGCGGGTGCACCTCGAACTCGGCGGCAAGGCGCCCGCCCTGGTCTTCCAGGACGCCGACCTGGCCGAGATGGCCCGCGGCGTGGCCATGGGCGCCACGTACAACACCGGCCAGGACTGCACCGCGGCCACCCGCGTCTACCTCGCCCGCGAGATCTACGACGACGCCGTCGAGGCCATCCGGGCGACCCTCGCCGAGATCACCGTGGGCGACCCCTGGGACCCGGCGACGGACATCGGCCCGCTGATCTCGGCCGCCCACCGCGAGCGCGTGCACGGCTTCGTCGCGCGCTCGGGCGGACGGGTCGTGCACGGCGGCGCGCCCGTCGAGGGGCCCGGGTTCTTCTACCCGCCGACGCTTGTGACCGATGTCGCACAGGACAGCGAGATCGTCCAAGGTGAACTTTTCGGACCGGTCCTTGTGGCGCTGCCGTTCGACGGCGAGGACGAGGCCGTCCGGCTGGCCAACGACACCCCGTACGGGCTGGCCTCGTCGGTGTGGTCGCGCGACGTCGCGCGGGCGATGCGCGTGTCCCATCGGCTCGACGTGGGCGTGACCTGGGTGAACGATCATCTGCCGATCGCCAGCGAGGCGCCGCACGGCGGCGTGAAGGGCAGCGGGTTCGGCAAGGACATGAGCCAGGAGGCGGTGCAGGAGTATTCGGTGACGCGTCACCTCATGGTCAAGCACGCGGCGCCCGTGGAGCGGGATTCGTTCCGGCCCGCCTGAAAACGTGTACGGCGATATGACGCCCAAAGTGTCGCTTTGGGTGCATTTAGTGGGAAATGTGCGGTTGGCCGTCTGGTACGGACTGTGTTCCAATTACCCAGCCGGACAGAATCCCATGCGCCACACGCGTGTCTGATTTCTTTCGAGCACGTACCGGCGAGAGGTAGCGAGAGTCAGTGAGGACGGAAAACCCCAGGCACACGAGGTCAGGGGAGTACACAGGCGGAAGGTTCCGGCTGGGGAACTGGCGTGTGCGCTCGAGGTTGATCGCGCTGATCCTCATCCCCACCATCGTGGGCGTGCTCCTCGCGGGCGTGCAGCTCGCCAACGCCATCGGGACGAGCTCCGAGTACCGCCGGCTGACCCAGGTCGCCGAGCTGGTGCAGCGCATCGGCGGGCTCAACCACGAGCTGGCCAAGGAGCGCACGCTCACCGCGTGGTACGTGACCGACCAGTCGAAGGCAGGGCGGTTCGTCCAGCTCAAGACCCAGCGCGCGGCCGTCGACGCGGCCAAGAAGAAGGTGCTGGCCTCGGCCAACGCCATCGACGCCGCGCACTCGGCCCGTATCCGCGACGGTGTGGAGAACATGCGCCGGTGGCTCACCGGCCTCGACAGCCTCCGCACGTCGATGGTGGCCGAGGGCACGCCCCCGCGAGCCGCGATCACCACGTACACCACCATGATCGGCGTCTTCTCCGCGATCCAGGGCGACCTGGGCGACGGCGTGAACGACGACGACCTCCAGGGTGACGTGGCCGCCCTCGGCTCGCTGCAGCGGGTCAAGGAAGAAGTCTCCAGGCAGCAGGCCATTCTCATGATCGCGCTCATCGAGCGTGAGCTGGACTACGACGACCTGTCGGAGTTCCTCGGCTCGTGGAGCCGCCAGCAGGCCGAGCTGACCGCCTTCGAGCGGGAGGCCGACCCGGCGGACCTGCGCGCCTACCAGAAGAGCATGCGCGGGCCGGACATCGACCGCGCCGACGCCATGCGGCAGCGCGCCCTGGCCCAGGTCCGCGAGTACAACCGGATCCGCGACCTCGACGTCACCTCCGCCCGCGACCTGAGCCGCTGGTACGACAGCACCACGCTGGCCGGCAACACCATGCGCAAGGTCGAGGACTCCCTGGCCACCAAGATCGTGACCAGGGCCCGCGAGCTGAGCGACACCGAGCAGCGCAACGCCATCATCAGCGGCGCGACCATCCTCGTCCTGCTGCTGCTGGTCCTGATCATCACCACCCGGGTGGCCGGTTCGCTGGTCCGCCCGCTGCGCCGGCTGCGCGCCGAGGCGCTCCAGGTGGCCACCACCCGGCTGCCCGAGACCGTCCGCATCCTGCGCGAGTCCGGCGACGGCGCGCAGATGCCCGAAGTGCCCTCGGTCGGCGTCAACACCCGCGACGAGATCGGTGAAGTGGCGCGGGCCTTCGACGAGGTCCACCGCGAGGCGCTCCGGCTGGCCGGCGACGAGGCCAAGCTGCGCGCCAACGTCAACGCCATGTTCGTCAACCTCTCCCGCCGCAGCCAGACGCTGGTCGAACGGCAGCTGCAGCTCATCGAGGGCCTGGAGCAGGGCGAGGAGGACGAGCAGCGGCTCGCCAACCTCTTCCGCCTCGACCACCTGGCCACCCGCATGCGCCGCAACAGCGAGAACCTCCTGGTCCTCGCCGGCCAGGAGGCCGCGCGCAAGTGGAGCGAGCCGGTGCCGCTGGTCGACATCGCCCGCGCCTCGCTGTCGGAGGTCGAGAACTACGAGCGGGTCCAGATCAAGATCCCGTCCGGCACGCTGATCGTCGGCCCGGCCGTCACCGACGCCGTCCACCTGCTCGCCGAGCTGATCGAGAACGCGATCTCCTTCTCGCCGCGCGAGAGCAAGGTCGAGGTCTCCAGCGTGGCCGCCGACGGCGGCGTCATGATCTCCATCAACGACCTGGGCATCGGCATGAGCCCCGAGGAGCTCGCCGAGGCCAACTGGCGCCTGGCCAACCCGCCCGTCGTGGACGTCGGCGTCTCCCGCCGCATGGGCCTGTTCGTGGTCGGCCGCCTGGCCCTGCGCCACGGCATCCGCGTCCAGCTCAGCATGCGGGAGACCGGCGGCCTGAGCGCGCTGGTGATGATGCCCGACATGCTCATCAGCGGCGGCGCCGGCATGCCGCAGCAGCCCGGCAGCCAGTACGAGGCGTTCACCACGTTCGACCCGAGCCAGTTCGGCGTCGCCGCCGCGCCCGCCGAGGCGAGCCAGAACGGCGCCCCCGTCTCCGCGCCCGACGCGGCCGACCGGGTGCTGGACACGCAGTGGCCGGGCTCGCTGCCCGCGCCGGGCACCGGCAACTGGCCGTCCTTCGCCGACGAGTCGGCCCAGGAGGAGACCCGCTGGGGATCCTTCGGCGAGGAGCCGGGCCGGGACGAGCCGCGCTGGCCGTCGTTCGCCGAGGAGCCCAAGCCGTCCTTCGGCGACGAGCCCAAGCCGTTCTTCGCCGACGAGCCCAAGCCGTTCTTCAGCGATGAGCCGAAGCCGTCCTTCGGTGACGAGCCCAAGCCGTTCTTCGCCGACGAGCCGCCCGCGGCCCAGCCGCAGCCGCAGCCGCAGCCGCAGGCCCAGTCCCCGTGGGGCGAGCAGCGCTGGCCCTCCTTCGCCGAGCAGCCGCCGCCGCTGCAGGACGACGAGCCCCGCTGGCCGTCCTTCGCCACCGAGCCGCCGCAGAGCGGGACGGAGGAGCCCCGCTGGTCCTCCTTCGGCTCGCCGTCCTTCGGCGACACCTCGCTCGGCCAGTCGGCCTTCAACGAGGAGCCGCCGCGGCGGTCCCTGTTCGAGTCGGTCGACCCGCCGCGCCCCTCGGCGTTCGGCGAGGAGCCCTACCGGGCGGCGTTCGGCGACCTGCCGGGGTTCGGCGCGGAGGAGCCCAAGCCCGCCGACCAGTACGAGCAGAGCCGTCCGGGCGCCTACGGCCCGTTCGGCCAGGGCGACTACTCCTCCCAGGACCTGACCGGCCCGCTCCCCGTGGTGCGCACCTCGCCCCTGGAGGAGCAGAGCGAGGAGTTCCTGCCGATCTTCTCGTCCGTCGGCTCGGACTGGTTCCGCAGGCCCGACCCCGAGCAGCTGCGCCAGCAGGAGCAGGAGCCCGAGCACGAGATCACCGCCGTGCATCCGGCCGTGCCCGCCGACCCTCCGGCGGCCGCGCCGCCCGCCGCCCCGGCGGTGGGCCGGTCCGGGCTGCCGCAGCGCAGGCCCGGCCAGTCGGGCGCCGGCGCGTCGTGGTCCTCGCCCGCCGACTCCGGTTTCCAG
>NZ_JBSFGJ010000161.1:0-19221 GCF_053596515.1 Nonomuraea sp. NPDC001684 | reverse complement strand
TCTCACCCTCAGGCTCCTACGGGCGGCGGCGCGGCGCCGGAGGAGGAAGTCCCGCCCGGCAGGGCCGTTGCCGGCGCGTTCTTCCAGCCGCTGCGGCACGTGCTGCAACGCGCCGTCGACCGCCTCCTGTACGGCAGCGTCGGCGACCCCGCCGTGCTGGCCGAACGCCTGACCCAGGCCGTCCGGCGCGGCGACCCGGCCAAGGCGCTGACCTCCGTGGTCAGCGTGCTGCGCGACGGGCTCGCGGTCGAGGGCGTGGCCGTGGAGGTCGCCGACGGCGAGCCGCGTTACGTCGAGAGCGGCCGGGTGGGCGCGGAGCCCCGCCAGGTGCCGCTGGTGTGGCACGGCGAGCGCGTCGGCCGTCTGTTCGTCGGGCCGCCCGGCCCGCGCCGCTTCCCCGCCGCCCACAACGAGCGCGTGCTCACCACGCTCACGCCGTACGCCGCCGACGTGGCGCACGCCGTGCGCATGGCCGCCGACCTGCAGCGTTCCAGGGAACGCATCCTGACGGCCAGGGAGGAGGAGCGCCGCCGCCTGCGCCGCGACCTGCACGACGGGCTCGGCCAGACCCTCTCGGCCATGGCCATGACCATCAACATGGCCAGGATGAGCCTGAAGAAGTCCCCCGACGCCGCCGACGAGCTGCTGCGCGAGCTGCACACCGGCATGGGCGCGGTCACCGACGACATCCGCGAGCTGGTGTACGGCCTGCGCCCGCCCGCGCTCGACGACCTCGGCCTGGCCAGAGCCGTCCGCGAGCTGGCCGGCCAGTCCTCCCCGGACACCGAGATCGAGGTGGAGGTCGAGGGCAGCATGACCGACCTGCCCGCCGCCGTCGAGGTGGCCGTCTACCGGATCGTCCAGGAGGCGCTGACCAACATCCGCCGGCACGCCAGGGCCTCCCGCGCCCGCATCGTGCTCCAGCGGGACTCCGTGCTGCGCGTGCTGGTCGCCGACGACGGCCGCGGGCTGCCCGCCGCGTACAGCGCGGGGGTGGGCCTCGGCTCGATGCGGGAACGGGCGGCCGAGCTCGGCGGCATCTGCGTCGTCAACAGCGGGCCGGGAGCCGGGACGCGGGTCGAGGTCATGCTGCCCCTGGGCTCGGCCGCGAAGGAGCCGGTCAGGCCGCCGCGCGCGGGCCGCTGAACGCTGAGCGGTGCCAGGCAAAATTAACCGAGAGTAGTTTTGATCTCACCCTTGGTGTGGAACATGGTGAAGTATCACCTCATTCCTCACGGAGGACGTGCCTTGCCCCAGCACACACCCCGCCTGGTGATGTACTACCGGACCCACTGCGACGGCGGCCTCTACGTCTCCCCGCTGCCCCTGATCGAACGGCGTACCGGCCTCACCCACCTCGTCGTCGCCACCGTGGAGGTCGGCGCGGACGGCGACGTCCGCCTCAACGGCGCCCCGCCCGACTGCCCCGACCTGGCCCAGATGTGGGACGACGTGCAGGTCACCCAGGTGTACGGCGCCCGCGCCCTGGCCATGATCGACGGCCTCGACCGCCTCGACCACGACTTCGGCGCCTGTTACCCGCCGCTGCGCCGCCTGCTCGCCCGCCGCCGCCTCGACGGCGTGGACCTGCGCCTGACCGCGCCCATGTCGCCGCCCGGCCTCGCACGCCTGATCGACCGGCTGCGCGCCGACTTCGGCCCGGCCTTCCTGATCGCGCTCACCCCGTCCGCCGCAGTGGACCACGACCAGGTCTTCCACGACCGGGGCGCCGACCTCGCCTGGCTCAACCTGCCGATGTACGGCGGCTCGCGCAGCCTGGCCGACCCGTGCGACTACGACGCCGTGCTCGCCGGGGGAGTGGTGCCGGCGGGCCAGCTGGTGGCCGGGGCGGTCACCACCCCCGACAACGGGGGCGGCGGCTACGTCGAGATCGACCGCCTGGCCGCCACCGTCGCCGAGCTGCTGCACCGGCATCCCGGGATGGGCGGGGTGAGCGGCTGGGAGTACTACAACGCGCTGCCCGGCGGCACGGACGCCCCCTGGCAGTGGGCCGAACGCGTCGGCGCCGCCCTCAAACTGACCCGCAGGCCCTGACCTTCCGAGCCCCTTGGCGGGCCCGGTCAGCGTCGCCGGCGCTTCTGGGCGCCCGCCGTCTTGCCCGGCTTGCGGGGCTTCCTGGGCAGGCGCCCGCGCTCGCCCGGCGGCCGTACGTGCACCCCGCGCCACCGCTGCAACGCCACGCGCGCGGCCGAGGCCACCCGGGGCGCCGGATGGTGCTCGATGAGGAAGCGCAACATCGGCGTCGTGTAGGGGTGGTCGCTGCACGTCATCATGCCGAGCATGCTGAGCACGTCGTCGACGTCGAGGTTGCCGGAGAGCTGGAGTATCGACTCGGCCGGGCCGCCGATCTCCATCGCGGCCACGGTCATGTCGGCGTACACCCAGGCCACGTCGACGGGCGCGGGCGGGACGTCGTGGTCCTCCTTCTCCCGGGCCCGGATGAGCGCCCCCAGCCGGGGCACCTCGCGCAACGCGGCGGCGATCTCCTGACCGGGCCGGCCGAGGTCCTCCAGCAACACGGTCAGGCCGACGGCCCGGCTCAGCGGACTGACGTCGAGCAGGACGTCGGCGATCTCCTCGGCGGCCCGCGCCGGATCCCGCCCGCCCAGCCAGACGCGCACCTCCTCGGCGCGTTCGTCGTCGTCGTAGGTGCGCAGGGCCCGCAGCAGCGTGGGGGCGTCGGCGCCGGCCGTGCCGCCGTGGACCGGGATGTCCTGGCCGATGAGGGTCTTGAAGAGGTCGAGCGCGCTCCAGGTGCCGAGCGGGGTCAGCGACACCGACGAGCCCTCGCGCCGGATCAGCCGCAACCAGGCCAGCTCGTCGGCCGCCTCGTCGGTCAGCTCGGGGATCTCCGCCACCGGCAGGGCGTCGCGGTGACTGAGCAGCATCAGCAGGGTGCTCGTGCCCGCGTCGAGCGCCGCGGCGTCGGCCTCGGGGGAGAACAGCGAGTAGAGGATGTCGCCCCACGTGTCCAGCACGTCGTCGGCCGGCCCGGACGTCAGGGTCTCTACCGCCGGGCCGGTCGTGGCGGTGCCGTCGCGCACGTCGATGAGCCGGCTGTCCTCGGCCACGCCCCAGAGCCGCCCCTGCTCGGGCCGCGCCGCCCCCTGCGCACCGGCGGCGGAGGCGAGGCGGAGCAGGTCGTGGACGACCGGCGTCGCCCGGACCACGGCCGCGAGGTCGTCGGCCGGGAGGAGGCGCACCGGCGGCTGGAGGGTCACGAGCGGCAGCAGGTCCGCTTGATGGAGGAAAGGGTCCACGATGGGTAAGGTTACTGTCTCATTGCGTGACGATGCCCGCTCTTTGCCTTCACGGGCGGCCGGAAAACCCCTCGGATTCTGTCGGTGGCCGGTGATACAAACGGGTCCGATGTCCGCCCACCCTCGGCCAAGGGGTCTCACCGTGACCAGCGGCAGTTCGGAGTTCTCCGTCGAAGGCCCGCGCTACGACCGGCGTGGGCCGGTCCGCTGGCTCTGGTCCCACGTGCGCCGCCATCCGCTCCCCCTGACGGGCTTCCTCGGCGGCTCGCTGGTGATGGTGGTGCTCAACGCGCTGGTCCCCCAGCTCACCGGCTCGGCCTTCGACGCGGTGCTGAGCGGCCGGGGCGCGTCCGCCGCCGCGCTCGGCCTGGTCGCCCTGGCGCTGCTGGCGGTGGTGTCGGCCCGCGGCCTGTTCGACCTCGTCGCCCGGCTGAGCAGCGAGATGCTGGCCAAGCGGCTCGAACGCGACGCCCGCGACGAGCTCTACGCCGGCCTGCTCGGCAAGAGCCAGACCTTCCACAACCGGCAGCGGGTCGGCGACCTGATGGCGCGCGCGGCCAACGACATCCGCCAGCTGTCCATCATGATCAGTCCGGGCGTCGACCTGATCGTCGACTCCGGGCTCACCGGCCTGGTGCCCCTGGTGTTCATCGCCGCGATCGACCCGCGGCTGCTGCTGGTGCCCGTGGTGTTCGGGGTGCTGTTCGGGTTCGCGCTGCGCCACTACATGGGGCAGCTCAACCCGGTGGCCACCCGCATGCGCGACGAGTTCGGCGACCTCAACGCCGGGCTGAGCCAGGCGGTGCGCGGCATCGAGGTCATCAAGGTGACCGCGCAGGAGGAGCAGGAGCGGCTGCGCTTCCGCGCCAACGCCCGGCGCTACCGCGACTCGTTCGTGCGCAACGGCCTCGTCCAGGCCCGCTACCTGCCCACGTTGCTGTTCGCGTGCGCCATGGCGGGGGCGTTGTGGCACGCCCTCCTCCTCCACGCCGCCGGCGCGATCACGATCGGCGACCTGGTGGCCTTCATGGGGCTGATGGGCATGCTCGGCTTCCCGACCCAGATCTCGATCTTCACGTTCTCGCTGGTGCAGATCGGCATCGTGTCCTCCCGCCGGATCCTCGACATCGTCAACGCCGAGACCGAGCTGGAGCAGCCGACCGCCGGCCACGTCGCGCCCATCGGGGGCGAGATCGTCTTCGACGACGTCACGTTCGGCTACGGCGAGGGCGAGCCCGTCCTGCGGGGGGTGACGTTCACCGTGCGGCCGGGGGAGACGGTGGCGATCGTCGGCGAGACCGGGGCGGGCAAGAGCTCGCTGACGAAGCTGGTGCCCCGCATCTACGACGTCACCTCGGGCCGGATCCTGGTCGACGGCGTCGACGTCCGCGAGTGGGACCTCGACTCGCTGCGCTCCCAGATCTCCACCATCGAGCAGGACGTCGTGCTGTTCTCGCGGTCCGTGGCCGAGAACATCGCCTTCGGCCTCGGCCAGCGGGCCGACCGCGCCGCCGTGGTCAAAGCGGCGGAAGACGCGCAGGCGGCCGAGTTCGTGGCCGAGCTCGACGACGGCTACGACACCGTCATCGGCGAGCGCGGCCTCACGCTGTCCGGCGGCCAGCGCCAGCGGCTGGCCATCGCGCGGGCGCTGCTGACCGACCCGGCCATCCTGATCCTCGACGACTCCACCAGCGCCATCGACTCCGCCACCGAAGACCGCATCCAGCAGGCCATCGAGCGCATCCAGGAAGGGCGCACGACCCTGCTGATCACCCACCGGCTCTCCCAGATCCGCTGGGCCGACAAGGTCCTGCTGCTGCGGCGCGGCGAGGTGGCCGCCTTCGGCACCCACGACGAGCTGATCGCCGGCAGCCCCCTCTACCGCCGCATCTTCTCCCACTACGACGAGGTCACGGCCGATCAGGGCGCGCTCGACGAGCAGGAAAGGGTCCACTGATGGGCTTCATCATGGACGGCCTCGACGCCGAGGACTACGACCGCACCTACTCCGACCGTGACCTGACGCGCCGGATCCTCGCCTACTTCCGCCCCAAGCTGGGCGCGATGTTCCTGGTGGCGGCCATGATCGTGCTGGTGTCGGCGGCGCAGGCGGCCCTGCCGCTGCTGGCCAGCCAGGGCGTCGACGCCATCCAGGCCGGCACGATCGCCGATGTGGGCCCGCTGCTGGCCGCCGGCATCCTGCTCGCCGGCGCGCTGAGCTGGGCCTTCAACTTCGTCCGCCAGTGGTACAGCGCGCGGGTGACCGGCGACGTCGTGCTGCGCCTGCGCGAAGACGCCTTCGACGCCGTGCTCGAACGCGACCTGTCGTTCTACGACGAGACCCCGTCGGGCCGCATCGTCAGCCGCGTCACCTCCGACACCGACGACTTCGCCACGGTCTCCACCCTGACGATGGACCTGATCAGCCAGGTGCTGATGGTGGGGTTCGTCACCGTCCTGCTGTTCCTGCGCAGCGTCGAGCTGGCGCTGCTGACCCTGCTGGTGGCGCCGGTCGTGATGGGCATGGCGCTGCTGTTCCGGCGGCTGGCCCGGTCCAGCACGCGGCGGGCCCAGCGGTCGCTGAGCCGGGTCAACGCCAACCTCCAGGAGACCATGGGCGGCATCGCCGTGGCCAAGAACTTCCGCCAGGAGCGGCAGGTCTACGACGAGTTCCGGCCGGTCAACGAGCAGAGCTACCGGGTGACGCTGCGCCAGGGCTTCGTCTTCTCGGCCATCTTCCCCCTGCTGTTCCTCGTGGCGGGGCTCGCGACGGTCGCGCTGGTCCAGCTCGGCGGCACCGCGGTGCTGGGCGGCGGCCTGTCGGCGGGCGACTGGTACCTGTTCCTGCAGGGCGTGTCGCTGTTCTGGATGCCGCTGACCTCCATCGCCGCCTTCTGGTCGCAGTTCCAGCAGGGCCTGTCGGCCTCCGAGCGGGTCTTCGCCCTGATCGACGCCCCGCCCCGGGTGGTGCAGACCGGCTCGGCCGACCCGGGCAGGCTGGCCGGGCGCATCGAGTTCGACGACGTCACCTTCGGCTACGACGCGGCCCACCCCGTGCTCCGCGGCTTCGACCTGGTCGTCGAGGCGGGCGAGACGGTCGCGCTGGTCGGCCACACCGGCGCCGGCAAGTCCACGCTGGGCAAGCTGATCACCCGCTTCTACGAGTTCCAGGAAGGCCGCCTGCTGATCGACGGCCACGACATCCGCTCGCTCGACCTCGGCGCGTACCGGCGGCAGATCGGCGCGGTGCCGCAGGCGCCGTTCCTGTTCAGCGGCACGGTCGCCGACAACATCCGCTATCCGCGTCCCGACGCGGGCGACGACGAGGTGCTGGCCGCGGCGGCCGCGGTCGGCGGCGGCGACTGGATCGAGGCCCTGCCCCACGGCCTGGCCACCGACGTGGGCGAGCACGGGCGGGCCCTGTCGATGGGCCAGCGGCAGCTCGTCGCGCTGGCCCGCCTGCTCATCCAGGACCCGGCGATCGTCGTCCTCGACGAGGCCACCGCGAGCGTCGACCCGCTGACCGAGGCCCAGATCCAGGAGGGGCTCGACGTGGTGCTGGCCGGCCGCACCTCGATCGTGATCGCCCACCGGCTGTCCACGATCGAGCACGTCGACCGCATCATCGTGCTCGACCACGGCCGGATCGTGGAGGAGGGCGACCACGCCTCGCTGCTGGCCCGCGGCGGCCGCTACTGCCAGGTCTACAACACCTACTTCCGCCACCAGTCGCCCGACTACCGGCCCGACAGCGGGTTCGTCGCCGTCGGCGAGACCTGACGGGCTCACATGACGAGCCGCTGCTGCCTGCTGCTGCGCCACTCCACCATCAGCACGGTCGCGTCGTCCTGGAGCCGTCCGTGCTGGTGCTCCAGGATGGCCTGCACCAGCCGGCGCAGCGTCTCGGGCGTCGACAGGCCGTCGGCCTCCTGCCGCAGGATGAAGTCGATGAAGCGCTCCAGGCCGAACAGCTCGCCGTCCGGGCTCTGCGCCTCGATGATCCCGTCGGTGTAGAACAGCAGCCGGTCGCCGGGCTGGAGCTGGTAGCGCAGCTCCCCGGTGTACGGCCGCAGCAGGAAGCCCATCGGCGGGTCGGGCTCGCTGGACAGCGTGGCCACCTGCTGGCCCTCGCGGATCACCAGCGGCGGATGGTGCCCCCGGTTCACCCACGTCAGCCAGCCGGTGCGCAGGTCGAGGCAGGCCAGGATGCCGGTGGCGAAGCGGCCGGTGAACTGCTCGGCGATGGCTGCGTCGATCGCCTGGCCCGTGTTGACGAGATCGGCGCCCTGCCGCCGGTTGTTCCGGCTGGCCCCGACGGCGATGGTCGCGGTCAGCCCCGCGGAGGTGTCGTGGCCCATCGCGTCGAAGATCGACACGTGCAGCGCCTCGCCGTCGATGGCGTAGTCGAAGGCGTCCCCGCCCACCTCGTACGCCGGTTCTAGCACGGCGCTGACCACCACGTCGTCATTGGCGAACGTCCCCGGCGGCAGCAGCTGCACCAGCACCTCGGCCGACAGCGTCATCGGCCGGGCGCGGATCAATCGCGAGTAGGAGTCGCTGTGCGGCCGCTTGCTGATCACCAGCAGCGCGACCAGCGACGCGAGCTGCTGGGCCCGCCACTCGGCGACCTCGTCGTCCAGCGGCACCGTCACGCCGAGCACGCCGACCCGCTCGGTGCCGTCCAGGAGCGGCAGCCACAGCCGCCGAGCCGTGTCGCCGGGCCCGCCCGGCACGTGGACGACCTCGGTGTTGCGGAAGGCGATCCCGGCGAGCGTGCCGTCGATCCGCAGGGCCGTCAGCGCCGCGCCGGACGGGTCCCGCTGCTCCGTGATCGGGATGAGCTGCTGCTGCTGCAGGTCGGTGACGTAGATCGCGGTCTCGGAGAAGCCCACCAGCGCGGCGTGCCCGGCGACCACGTGCGGCAGGTCCTCCATCGCGGTCAGATGGTTGGCGGACAGCATGCCGCCCAGCATCAGCTCCCCGCCACTCCGCCGCATCGGCACACCCTTCCTGAGGTCTGCCCCGGGACCTACCCATTCGAGGGGCGGTTTCTGCCCCGTCGACCGCCGCCGACATCTCCGTACGGACCGGGACGGCCTCACTCGGCGGCAGGCGGTCCTTCCGCGCGCTCCGCCGCCGGCGCCCGCCATCGCGCCGCGTCCTGGTACGCCTTCGTCACCGCGACGATCATGGCCGCCTGCGCGCCGGCCAGCGACAACCAGAGCATGCCCCCGCCTACGAAGAAGGGGATCACCAGCAGCGCGGCGACCGTGAACACCCATCCGCCGACCGATCCAGGAATCTTCAAAACCGGCTCTCCCACAGGTACCAGGGGCCTTCGAGGTGGGTGTAACCCGTGTGGGACTCCTCCGGCGGCGTGCCTCCGGGGCTCCAGGCGAAGCCGTACCGGTCGAACAGGCCGGTGTCGCTCACCAGGAACCGCGCTCCGCCCGGCAGCCGTTCGATCGACGTCAGCGGAAAGAGGCCCACCCACTGGTCTTCGCGCCTGACGGTCTTGGTGTCCGCGGCGACCGTCCGGGCGAACTGCTCCAGCCCCGACTCCGACAGCGCGAACCGGGCGCTGAACGGCGCCCCGGTGAGCACCAGCGCGGTCACGATCACGCCCATCACCGGCGCGGCCGCCCAGCGGGCCCAATGGCGGCGCAGCCCGGGACGTCCGTCGGAGCGCAGAAGCGCCACCGCGAACCGGGCCACCCAGACGACCACGGTGCCGACGGCGAGCGCGAGCCCCGCCAGCAGCAGTGTGAACGACCCTCCGCCCGGCACGCTCGTGTAGTTGAGCACGATCAGCCCTGCCACGGCGACCAGCGGAAGCAGCACCTTGCCTGGCGGGCCGACCAGGGCCCGGGTGAGCGCCGGTAAGGGAGGTCGCTCGGCGACGTTTTCCGACATGCCAGAGAGTACCGCGATCATGTGACGCCGGCCCAGGGGGCGGGAAGGGTCGGCTACAGCAGCCGGGAACGGTCCAACGCCGCCCTCTTCCGCACCTCGGCCAGGAAGACCTCCGTGTGACGGTGGTGGCGGCGCGGACGGCCCGGCTCCCGGCCGGGCGGGGTGTCGGCGTGCTGGGAGAAGGTCAGCCAGCAGCTGCGGATGCCGTAGAGGAGGTTCTCCAGCAGGTCGAGGGCCGGGCGGGCGGGGTTGAGCGGAGTGATGGGCAGGTAGACCGTGCTGGGGCCGAGGCCGAGCTCGGGATGGTCGGTGCGGGCCTGGGCGATCAGCTCCTCGGCCACGCCGATGCGGTGTTTGGCCTCGGTGACGCCGTAGAGGTGGCCCTCGGCGACGTGCAGCGCGTTGCGGATCATCGGCATGACCGCGGCCCTGGGCGAGCCGCCGCCGCTCATCGCGGAGATCACCTCGGTGAGGCTCTCCTGGGCGGGGGCCTTGATGTTGTCGACCTCGGAGATGGTCTGCATCGGATGCAGGCCGGTGTGCCGGGCGCTGATGGTGGCGGCGGCGTAGAGCCAGTGGGCCGCCGCGATCGCGGCCGCGGTGGGGTCGATCTTGGTGAACAGCGCCTCCGTGCCGAACGGATGCTGGTGCAGCAGGCTGTCGGCCTGGGCGACCTGGAGGGGTGAGGCGTCCTCGCGGCTGAGCATGACGGCCTGCTGGGCGCGCGCGGTCAGGTCGCCGAGCTCGGCGTTCTCGATGGCGGCCAGCTCGGCGGTGACGTCGGTGGCCACGCTGCCGGCCAGCGGCGCGTGGTTGATCGTGTGCAGCGTACGGCCGACGCGGTGGGCGACCTCCTCCACCCGCGTGGAGTAGAGGGTCAGCGCGCCGTTGGCCGGCCGGACGGGCGCCAGCAGGGCCGGGATGACCGAGGCGAATGCGTCGCGCTCGGCCTGCCGCTGCCAGCCGACGCTGTTGGGGCCGTGCTGGTCGGCGGCGCTCGACGGGTGGGTGTAGCAGCGCCAGCAGGCGTAGGACAGCTCCGTGAGGCTGGTGGCCAGGCGGAGCACGTCGGGGCTCGAAGGCACCTGTTCCGCCACGGTGGTGGCGATGTCGCCGATCCCCGTACCCCAGGTGGCGATGAGCGCGTGGCGTGAGTGGTCGACGGCGAACCGGGTCACGGAGGCTCCTTACAACGGGGGGTGGGGGAGCGTGATGACATGCTCAGGATGCTTGATCCGGCGTGGTCGCGGAGGGGAATTCGCATGGTTGCCGGTCCCTGATCTGCGGATTTGCCGTGATATGCGCCAGAAGATTTTTCCAGCGGACGGGCCGGTTCCCACACCCCTGACACGGGCCGGTACGGGCCCGTGGCCGGGGCGGGCGCGCCGGTGCCGCGGGCCGGTGCCGCGCGCCGGTACGCGCCCGTCTCGGCGGGCCGCCGTCTCCGCCCTCGTTCCTCCGGCCTGGCCCTGTTTCGGTCCGTCACTTTCGGCGGCCAATATCCGCTGGCAGAAAAGAAACTTGGGCGCCGGTGTAATGGAACCTCACCCGGCGAAATCAAGATCATCCCCACGCGGGCGGCTGATGTGCCACCGTTTTCGTCATCCCCGGGGCGCCCGCCCGCTCGTCCGGCGCAGGCCCCTGTCCAGCTGCGCGAAGGCAGGAATGTGTGGACCTAGAGACACGGATACTCAAGTTGCTGTTGCGCCTGCGGAAGCTCAAGGCAGGCAGGCCCGCCGGCGACCTCACGGCGACCACCGCCGGCATCACCCGGATGCAGGCCGACATCGCCGACATCCGGACGGAGATGCGACAGGACTTCGCCGCGCTCGGCGACGAGCTGGCGGCCCTGCGCCGCCACATGAACGACCACTTCACGTCGAGCAGGCCGCGCTGCTGCAAGGACCCGGAGCCGGGCTGCACGCAGGGGACGCAGGCGTACGGCCCGGACCCGATCAACAACTGACCTGCCAGGCCAGGCTCGGCCTGAGGCCGCCACCCGGCGCCGGGCCGAGCCCTCCGCGGACCCGCACCCGTTGCTTGCCGGCGGTCGTGTCGGGTATACACGGGTTGCCACCATGTGCTTACAGCAAGTGGGACCCGGCCGCCCTCCACCACTGGGCCGGTTCCCTACCGACTACCGGCAAAGGTAGGAGTAAGTGGATGTAGAGGCGGAGATCCTGGACATCAGGCTTCGGGTCCAGGCGCTGGAGGCGACACTGTGCGCCGAGGCCGACTGCTCCGAGGCGGTGCTCGGCATCGCCGAGATGCGGGCCGACCTCGCCGAGACCCGGAGCCAGTCGGGCCAGGACGTCACGGCCCTGACCGACGAGCTGCTCGGCCTGCGCGGGCAGACCGACGAGCACTTCCAGGCGATCCGGTCGAAGATCCGCCGGCGGCTCGACCTGCTGCGCTGCGAGACCCTCGATCTGGCCATCCGGCTCGACCACCTGCTGGAGAAGGGCGACTCCTAGCGGGCGCGCCCCGCCGCGGGTCAGGTGGCGGCGTGGGCCTGGCGGGTCCAGGCGGACAGCAGGCGGAGAGCGGTCTGGGAGGGGGAGCCCTCCTCGGTGGTGTGGGCGATCAACGCCTGGTCGGGGTCGTCGGGCAGGCGGAGGGTCTCGAAGCCGAGGTCGAGCCTGCCGACCACCGGGTGCAGGTAGACGTAGCGTCCGTGGGTCTTGTCCTTGAGCCGGTGTTCGGCCCAGAGCTCGCGGAACTCCGGGCTGGCCGCCGACAGCTCCTCGACCAGCTCCGACGTCCGGGTGTCCGCAGGATGGCGGCCGGCGTCGAGGCGCAGGTAGGCGGCCACGTCGGCGGCCTTGGCGGGCCAGTCGGCGTACAGGTCGCGCGTGCCCTCGTCGAGGAACACCAGGCGGGCCAGGTTGCGCTGCCGGGGCGGCAGCGCGCCGAAGTCGGTGATCAGCGCCGCCGCGAGGTGGTTCCAGGCCAGTACGTCGGTGTTGCGCCCGACGACGTAGGCCGGCACGTCGGCCGACGCGTCCAGCAGCCGCTGAAGGCCGGGCCGGACGCGTTGCAGCGGCGGCGCGGCCTGCGCGCGGTCGCCGTCGTTCCAGGGGCGGGCCAGGCGGTGCAGGTGCGCGCGCTCGACGTCGTCCAGGCGCAGGGCGCGGGCGACGGCGTCCAGGACCGCTTCGGAGAAGTGCAGGGTACGGCCCTGCTCCAGCCGGACGTAGTGGTCCACGCTCACCCCGGCGAGCTGGGCCAGCTCCTCCCTGCGCAGGCCGGGCACGCGTCTGCGGCTGCCGTACTCGGGCAGGCCGAGCTCCTCAGGACGCAGCCGGGCGCGGCGGGATCGGAGGAATTCGCCCAGTTCTGCGCGTCTGTCCAGTGCCATGGGACCAGTATCGCCGTCCGGCGTCGTCGCGAGCCTGGTCATGCCGTGCCTAGGCAGCGGCGGGCACTGGGTGGGCCGCGGGCGGCGCGCCAGAGTGAGCTGCACCGGACGTCCACAAGGGATGCCCGGTCACCCACAGGGAGCAACGCGACATGAGCACCACCCACCTGCCCACCCGTCCTCTGGGCGCCACCGGCATGGACGTCACCCGCCTCGGCTTCGGCTCCTGGGCGGTGTCGGGGGCCGGCTGGAAGTTCGGCTGGGGCGCGACCGACGACGCCGAGTCGATCGCGGCGATCCGGCACGCCGTCGCCGGCGGCGTCAACTGGATCGACACCGCGGCCGTGTACGGGCTCGGCCACTCCGAGGAGCTGGTCGGCAAGGCCATCGCCGACCTGCCCGAGGCCGACCGCCCGTACGTCTTCACCAAAGTGGGCCTGGTCTGGGACCCCGACGACCCGCAGGCCGCCCCGCGCCGGATCATGAAGCCGGCCAGCGTCCGGCGCGAGCTGGAGGACTCGCTGCGCCGCCTGAACGTCGAGCGCGTCGACCTGTACCAGGTGCACTACCCCGACACCGGCGAGTCGCTGGAGTACGCCGGCGGCGGCTTCGGCGCGGTGTCGCCCAACGCCACGCCGCTGGAGGAGTACTGGCAGGTCATGGCCGACCTGAAGGCCGAGGGCAAGGTCCGCGCGATCGGCCTGTCCAACCACTCGCCGCAGGAGCTGGCGGCCGCGGAGCGCATCGCGCACGTGGACGTCATCCAGCCGCCGTTCTCGGCGATCAACCGGTCGGCGGCGGCCGAGATCGCGTGGGCGCACGCCCACGGCACGGGCGTGATCGCGTACTCGCCGCTGCAGTCGGGCCTGCTCACCGGGACGTTCTCGGCCGAGCGCGTCGCGAGCCTGCCCGACGGCGACTGGCGCACCGCCCACCACGACTTCACCACGGGCCTCGCGGCCAACCTGCGGCTGGCGGAGGCGCTGCGCCCGGTCGCCGCCCGGCACGGCGTCGGCGTCGCCGAGGTGGCCATCGCGTGGGTCCTGGCCTGGCCGGGCGTCACCGGGGCCATCGTCGGCGCCCGCCGGCCCGAGCAGGTGGACGGCTGGATCGGCGCCGGCGCGGTGGACCTGACGCCGGCCGACCTGGCGGAGATCGCCGCCGCGATCACTGCCTCCGGCGTCGGCGCCGGTCCCGCCCGGCCCCTCGCGTGAGGACGGCGCCGGAGATGTCCCTCATCGTGCTGGCCCAGTACGTGGCCGCGGCCGGCCAGGAGGACCGGCTGCGGACCGCGCTCGAAGCGATGATCGAGCCGTCCCTGGACGAGCCCGGCTGCTTGGCCTACCGCGCCTACGGCGACCCGAACCATCCGGCGAGCATGGTGGTGATCGAGGAGTGGGCGGGCGCCGGGGCGCGGGCGCGGCACCTGACCACTCCGCATCACCGCCATGCGGCGCAGGTGCTGGCGCTCGTCCTGGCCGAGCCGATGGTCGTGCGCACGCTCGTGACCGCCTAGCTCTACCCGAGTGTCCGCAGGAGGCCGATGCGGGGGACCGGTCGGCGAACGGCTGAGGAATCGGTCCTGCCGTATGGGTTGCGGCCCGACCCCGGCGCGTCCGGAGGTCCCGGCCATTTGTGTGTCCTTCTTTATGGCAGTTTTCGGTGCGATTGCTGAGTATGAGGGGCATGGAGCGCGTGCCGCAGGAGGACGGTGCGGCCGGGGCTCGGGAAGCCGGGCGGGCCAGGGCCGGAAGGGTTCGGCGGGTTGCCGCCGGGGGCGGGGTGCTGGTCGTCGTGGCGGTGCTGGCGTACTGGCTGGGCGGCGGCGGCAGCGGCGGGACGGCCGCAGGAGGGCCGGCCGCCACGCCGACGCCCACCGCGACGCTCACGGTGCCGGACGTCTTCCGCAGGGTCGGGCCGTCGGTCGTGGTCATCCAGGCGGGCAAGTCGCTCGGCACGGGCGTGATCGCGGCCGAGGACGGGACGATCCTGACGGCCCATCACGTGATCAAAGCCACGAAGGACATCAACCTCACGTTCGCCGACGGGACCAGGGCGAAGGCCGTCGTCGCCGCCGCGAATCCCCAAAGGGACGTCGCCGTGCTCAAGCCGGTGAAGCTGCCGGAGATCGTCGTGCCCGCGACGCTCGGCGGCGATGTGGCCGTCGGGGCGCCGGTCGTGGCGATCGGCAATCCGCTGGGCCTGACCTACAGCGTCTCCACCGGGGTGGTGTCGGGCCTCGACCGGACCACCGGCCGGACCGGCAAGGACGCCGGCCTGAAAGGGCTGATCCAGTTCGACGCCTCCGTCAACCCGGGCAGCTCCGGCGGCCCCCTGCTGGACGCCCGTGGGCTGGTCGTCGGGATCGTCGTCTCGATCGCCGACCCCGGGGGCGACGACGCGTTCGCCGGCATCGCGTTCGCGGTGCCGATCGGCGCGGCCCTGGGCGGCGACGACGGCGACGGCCCACCAGGCGACGGACCCCAGCTCTGACCGCCACCGCCCATAGCGCCCACAGAAGGGACATCATGCCCCCGGCCCAGGCTCATCCGCTCGAACAGGTCCTCTTCGAGGTCAAACGCACCATCGTCGGCCAGGACGTCCTGCTCGAACGCATGGCCGTCGCGCTGATCGCCGACGGTCACCTGCTGGTGGAAGGCGTGCCGGGCCTGGCCAAGACCCTGGCCGTCCGGTCGCTGGCCGCGGCGATCACCGGCGGCTTCCAGCGCGTGCAGTTCACCCCCGACCTGGTCCCCGCCGACCTCGTCGGCACGCGGGTCTACCACCAGCACTCCGGCGAGTTCCGGACGGAGCTCGGCCCGGTGTTCACGAACCTGCTGCTCGCCGACGAGATCAACCGCGCCCCCGCCAAGGTGCAGAGCGCCCTGCTGGAGGTGATGCAGGAGCACCAGGTGACGATCGGCCGCGAGACGTTCCGGGTGCCGGAGCCGTTCCTGGTGATGGCGACGGAGAACCCGATCGAGTCGGAGGGCACGTACCCGCTGCCCGAGGCGCAGGTGGACCGGTTCATGATGAAGGTCGTCGTCGGCTATCCCGCCCAGAACGAGGAGCAGGCGATCGTCGAACGCGCGCTGCGTCCGCCGGACCCGCCGCAGCCGACGGTCACGACCGCCGAGCTGATGGAGATGCGGGCCCGCGCCCGGCAGGTGTACGTCGATCCGTCGATCGTCGACTACGCCGTACGCGTGGTCGCCGTGACCCGGTCGCCGGGCACGGCCGGGCTGGGGGAGCTGGAGCGGTACGTCACGTACGGGGCCAGCCCGCGCGCGTCCATCGCGCTCGTCACGGGCGCCCGCGCGCTGGCGTTCCTGCGCGGCCGCGACTACGTCCTGCCGGACGACCTGTCCGAACTCGCGCTCGACGTGCTGCGCCACCGGCTCGTGCTGTCCTACGAGGCCCTGGCGGACGACGTCGACGCCGACACGATCATCAGCAGGGTGCTCGGGGCCGTCCGGACGCCCGACGTCGTCCTGCGGAACCGCTGAGCCGTCATGGCCACCGCCCCCGAGAGACTCCTGCTCCGCCTGGAGTGGAAGGTCGTCCGCAGGCTGGACGGCCGCCTCCAGGGCGCCCACCGCACCGCGCACCGCGGCTCCGGCGTCGACTTCACCGGCCTGCGCCGCTACGCCGACGGCGACGACGCCCGGCACATCGACTGGAACGTCACCGCCCGCCTGGACGAGCCCCATCTGCGCGTGTTCACCGAGGACCGCGAGCTGACGGTATGGCTGGTGCTCGACCGGTCGGCCTCGATGACGGCCGGGCGGCCGGGCCGCGGCAAGCACGACGTCCTGGCCGAGCTGGCGCTCGTCCTCGCCCGGCTGTTCGGGCGGGGCGGCGACCGGGTCGGGGCGCTGCTGTTCGACACCGGGGTGGCGCGGGTCGTGCCGCCGGGCACGTCCCGGCGGCACGCGCTGCGGATCGGCGCCGAGCTGGAGCGCACCGCAGGCCCGCGCGCCGGCGCCACCACCGACCTGGCCCTCATGCTCGACGCGGCCGGACGGCTGGCGCGCCGCCGCGCGCTCGTCGTCGTCCTGTCGGACTTCATCGGCGAGGGCGACTGGGAACGCTCGCTCCAGCGCCTGGCCCGGCGGCACGAGGTCGTCGCCCTGCGCATCGTGGACGCGGCCGACGACGCGCTGCCCGAGGCCGGGCTGATCGTGGTCGAGGACGCCGAGACCGGCGAGCAGCTCGTCGTCGACTCCGCCGACCCGCTGCTGCGGGCCCGCTTCCGCGAGGCCGTGGACGCCCGCGACGCCCGGCTCGCGGCGGGCATGCGCCGGGCGGGGGTGCCGGTCCACCGCGTCGCCACCGACCGCGACCTGACCGACACGCTCGTCGAGCTCGCCGCCCGCACGGGGGAGCGGTGGCCATGACACTGTCGTCCCCGTTGTTGCTGGCCGCCGGGCTGCTCGTCACGGCGGCGCTGGCCTGGGCGGCCGTCGTCTCGGCCCGCCGCCGGAGGTCGGCGCTGGCCGCGGCCGGGGTCGCCGGGCCGGGCGGGCGCGGCGCGTACCTCGGGACCGGCCTGACGATCGCCGGGGTCGGCGTGCTCGCGGTCGCCGCCGCGGGACCGGCGGCGATGGTGCCGGTGCCGCGCACGGCGGGCACCGTCATCCTCGCCGTCGACGTCTCCAACAGCATGGGCGCCGGCGACGTCGCGCCGACCAGGCTGGCCGCCGCGCAGCGGGCGGCCCGCGCGTTCGTGGCGGCGCAGCCCGACAGCGTGGACATCGGGGTCGTCGCGTTCGAGCGCGGCGCGCTCACCACCGCGCGGCCCGACGCGGACCATTCCGTCGCGCTCAGGGCCATCGACCGGCTGAGGATCACCGGCGGCACCTCGCTCGGGGCGGCCATCACGGCCTCGCTGACGGCCATCACCGGCCGGCAGGTGGTCATCGGCCGCGACGGGCCGCCGCCCGACCTCGGCTACTGGCCGTCGGCCACGATCGTGATGTTCTCCGACGGCCAGAACCAGGGCGGCGACGAGGACGAGCACGAGCACCCCGGCCGCGTAGAAGCCCGCCGCGTAGGCGAGCGCGAGCCGCGTCTGCAGGGATCTTCCGGCGAGCGTCATGACGGTCCGATGCGGTAGCCGCCTTCGCGGACGGTCTCGATCACGGGCGGGTCGCCGAGTTTGGCCCGTAACCGGTGCATGGTGTGCTTGACGGCGCTGCTGAAGGGGTCGGCGGCCTCGTCCCAGACGCGCTCCAGCAGTTCCTCGGCGGAGATGACCAGGCCGGGCACGGCGAGCAGGCATTCGAGCAGGGCGAACTCCCTGGGGCTCAGCTCAAGGCGGCGCCCGGCCCGGAACGCGGTACGGCGGGCCGGATCGAGGGTGATGTCCCCGCACGCCAGGGTCGGCGGGAGCGGCGGGGTGGCGCGCCGGCCCAGGGCGCGGACGCGGGCGACCAGTTCGGCGAACGCGAACGGCTTGGGCAGGTAGTCGTCGGCGCCGAGGCTCAGCCCGTCGACGCGGTCCTCGATCGTGCCGGAGGCGGTGAGCATCAGGACGCGGGTCGCGCAGCGGCTGCCGGCGAGTCGCCGGCAGATCTCGTCGCCGTGGACGCCGGGCAGGTCGCGGTCGAGGATCACCACGTCGTACCGGGTGGCGGCCAGCCGGTCGAGGGCGGCGCTGCCGTCCAGGACGACGTCGACGGCCATGCCCTCGCGGCGCAGCCCGGTTCCGACGGAGCGGGCGAGGACCTCGAAGTCCTCGACGACGAGCACCCTCACCGCCCGGCACCGCCGCTGGCCGTGCGGGGAGGGCGGGCGTGGCGGCCGAACCGGCCGCCGGGACGAGAAGCCATGGGCCAACGATGCCAGATCCCCGGTCGCAGTCAGGTCGCGGCGGCCGCGACCCGGCTGGGACCGGGTGCCGCGTACAACCGTCGCCATGAATTCATCCATGCCTCACCGAGCCGGCCGGTCGTCCGGGCGGGACGGCTTCCTCCGGATGCTGCGCGCGGAGTGGGCCGGGTTCCGTTCCGCGCGGGGCCGGATGCTCGCCGTGGCGGCCTCCGTGCTGGTGACCGTGTCGATCGGACTGCTGGTCGCCGGAGGCGTCCGCACCACCTGCGTGACGGGGAAGGGCGAGGGGCCCTGTCCCGCGCCGCTGGTGGGCCCCGACGGCACGGCGGTAAAGGACAAGTACTACTTCGTGCACCAGCCGCTCAAGGGGAACGGCAGCATCACCGCCCGCGTGTCGGACATGACCGGGCAGATCCGGCTGCCGGACGCCGTACCGGGCGTGCGCAACGTCAAGGAGGGGGTGGTGCCGTGGGCGAAGGCCGGCCTCCTGGTCAGGCCGAGCCTCAAGCAGGGCACGCCGTACGCCGCCGTCATGCTCACCGGAGATCATGGGGTGCGGATGCAGTACAACTACGTCCACGACGTGGCCGGCGGCCCGCACAACGGCCCGCAGTGGCTACGGCTGACCCGGTCCGGCGACACCGTCACCGGCCAGGAGTCGGACGACGGCAAGGCATGGACCGACGTGGGCACGGTCAGGTTGGCCGGGCTGCCGGAGACGGTCGAGATCGGGCTGTTCGCCACCTCGCCAGGCGCCGTGTGGGACATGGCGAGAGCCTTCGCCAACGCCACCGCCACCTTCGACCAGATCAAGCTGCAGGGGGCGGACGGTCCGTG
>NZ_JBSFGJ010000160.1:0-19223 GCF_053596515.1 Nonomuraea sp. NPDC001684 | reverse complement strand
CCGGTGATGTACGACGCGGCGGGCGAGAGCAGGAACGCCACCGCCTGGGCGACGTCGTCGGGCCGGCCGATGCGCCGCAGCGGGGTCGCCGAGATCGCCGTCTCGCGGTCGTCGGGCCGCAGCGTCCTCAGCATGTCGGTCTCGACGTAGCCGGGGGCCACGGCGTTGACCCTGATGCCCGCCGGGCCCATCTCCCTGGCCGCGGACAGGGTGAGGCCGATGACGGACGCCTTGGTCGCGGAGTAGGCCGCCTGGTTGGCGCCGCCCGCCCGGCCCATGAGCGAGGAGACCAGCACGACGGCGGGCCCCTGCCCGCGCAGCAGCAGCCGGAACGCCAGCTGCAGCGTGTGGGCCGGGGCCAGCGCGTTGGTGCGGTAGAGCTCGTCGAGGGTCTCGGCGCGGGTCATGGCCAGCGGGCCGGAGGCGTAGACGCCGGCGTTGACCACCAGGGCGTCGAGCCGCTCGTGGCGCCGGCCGATCTCGCGCATGTGGCCGGCGACCACGGCCCGGTCGGCGACGTCGCCGTGGACGGACCACGTGCGGCCGCCGGTCGCCGCGGCCACCTCGGCGGCGGCCTTCTCGGCGCGCTCGGCGCCGCGGCCGTGCAGCACGACGGTGTGGCCGGTGGCGGCCAGGGTGGTGGCGATGGCGCGGCCGATGCCCCTCGTCGACCCCGTGACCAGGGCGACGCGGGCCTCAGACCGCGGCTGCGCCGATTCCATGCTTCTCCAGCAGCTCGCCCGCCTTGGCGAACGAGCTCATGTCGATCATGTCGTCGGTGTCGATCATGATGGAGAACTCGTCCTCCATCGCCGCGATCAACGCCATGTGGGCCAGGGAGTCCCACTGGGGGATGCCGCGGTATTCGAGACCGTCGACGTGTGCGTCGGCCGGCAGGTTGAGCGCCGTGCGGAAGACGGCCCGCAGGCGGTCGAGATGACTCATGATGTCTCACTCTCTGTCCTCAAGCCACGACGCAGTGTAGCGGGGATTGCGGTGGCAGGAGAAACCAAACCCCCGACGTGAGTAATGGAAGCGTATAACGGCGCGTGGCCGTCGTTCGGGGCTGGGAATGTCCCAAGGGGCGCGCCAACCGCTACAGGGGGAATGATGGACGAATCCAATCACTGGTACGGGCACTCGCGCATTCTGGGCAGGTACTGCGAGCTGCCGGACGAGACGCCGAAGCGAATTCAGGGCTTCCTTCAACACGGATGGAACTATCTTCACGGATTTCCCCCGAACGACCATTGGTGCAGCCCCGGATATCCCCGTTTCATCTGGTCTGACGTGCTTCGTCGCCGGGGCTGGTCGATGGGCAGACGCGGCCACTACCTCATCGGCGCGCCCTGGATCTACCTGCTTCACCTGGAGCCTGAGCTCGGCGTGGTCTCCGAACGCAAGGGTACGATCTGGTATCCCTTTCATGGGTGGGAGAAGTCGTCCGTGACCGGGGATCATGCCCTCCTCGCCGACGAAATCCGAAATGTCGAGACCGAACCGGTAACTGTCTGTCTTTACTGGCTGGAATATGCGAATCCGGACATTCGGCGGGCGTACGAATCGAGGGGATTCAAGGTCATCTGTCACGGCGAGCGCGGCTCCCGGTGGGAGAGCAAGGGGCGCGACTTCCTGCGCCGGCAGCTGATCCAGTTGCGGCGCCACCGCAGGGTGGCCTCCAACCGGCTCGGCAGCGCGCTGTTCTACGGCGCCTCCGTCGGCTGCGAGGTCGCCGTCTACGGAGACCCGATGCAGTACGAGGACGAGCGCCCCGAGTACGGCGGCACGGCGCGCCGCCTGCGGCTCTGGCCCGAGCTGCACGGCACGCACGTCGATCCCGAGCTGGCCGCCGAGGTGGCGCGGCAGGAGCTGGGATTCGAACATCAGGCGACACCGGAGGAGCTACGGCGAATGTTCGGATGGAAGCGGGTGCCCGGGGGAACGCCGCCAGGAGGAGGCGCGGCGGGAGCCGGACGTCCCGGGCCCTGGGTGAGGGCGACCGCCTCCGGGCGGCCGGGCGCGCTCCACGGGGTGACGTCATGAGCGAGCGCGTGAGCGAGGCGCCCGCGAACGTGCGCCTGATCGGCGGCGAGATGCTGCTGTGGTCGGACCTGTCCAACGCGGCCGGCGTCACCGACTGGCGCGGCGCGGCCCTGGAGCTGGTCAGCCGCGTGATCCCGGCGACCGGCCGGGTGCTGCTGGTCGGGCCGCACCCGCAGGTGCTGGTCGACGACGTGGTGGACCGGGCCGGCGAGACGGCCGTGCTGCTGCGCTCCTATCCCGACGCCTGCGCACTCGGCGAACGCCACCCGCGGCTCGCCGTCCACTGCGGGCGGCTCGACCTGTTCGACGCGGACGAGCCGTACGAGCTGGTGCTGGCGCTCGACGGGCTGCTGCGCACGCACTCGGCCGAGGCGCCGGCGGCGGCGTGGATCGAGTCGCTGCACGCGCTGTCGGCCCTCGTCGCGCCCGGCGGGCGGCTGGTGCTGGGCGTGCGCAACGACCTGGGCGTCGACCGGTTCATCGAGGCCAGGCCCGCCGACCGGGAGGGCGGCGACGACCAGTGGGCCCCGCACGGGTTCGACCCGAGCCACCCGAGCGGGCCCGGCGCGCTCGACGGCGCCCTTGAGGGGGCGGGGCTGAGCGTCGAGCGCTGCTACGCGGCCTATCCGGGGCGGCAGGCCCCCCGGGCGTTGCTGGCGCGCGAGGCGCTCGCCTTCGACCTGCCGGAGGCGATCACGTTCCCGCTGAGCGCCAAGGGCGGCGACCGCCTGCTGGTGGCCGACCCGCTGCGGCTGACCCGGCTGGTGTTCCGCCACCGGCTGGGGGAGGAGCTGGCCCCGCTGTGGCTCGCCGTGGCCACCCGGCCGCCGTCGCCCCCGCACACGCCAGGCGCGGAGGAGGCGGAGGGCGCGGTCGAGCTGCCGCTCGGCCTGATCGAGGAGGGGGCCGTCGTCCACGAGCTGACCAGGGGCGGCATGCGGCGGTTGCCCGACGGCGCCGAGCGTCCGGTCCCGGCCGGCCGGGTGGTCGAGGAGATCCTGGTCGAGGCGTGCGCCCGCGAGGACACCAGGGCCGTGCGCGAGCTGCTGTCGGCGCTGGCCGACTGGCTGGAGACCGACGGCGGCCCGTGCGTGACCGCCGACGGCCTGGTCCACGACGGCGAGCGGTTCGCCGCCATCGTCCAGACCGCCGCGCCGGCCGTGCCGCCCGAGCCGCGCGTGGTGCTGTGCAGGGTCCTGTGGCGGTTCGCCGTACGGCTGCTCGCGGCGGGCCACCACCACCCGTGGCCGTGGCCGCTGGAGGCCGACCAGCTCACGCTGACCCTCTGCGGCATGGCCGGACGTCCCTGCGACCAGGGCGACCTCGACCTGGCCCGCAAGTTCGACGCCGAGCTGGGCCATCCGGCCGAGCACGCCGACCCGCCCACCTACCGTGACCTGCTCGGCGCCCGCGACCGCCTGGCCGACCAGCTCACCGCCGCCCTGGCCAGGATCTCCCGGCTGGAGACCAAGCTCTCCTACCGCGAGCGCGAGCTGGTGCGGGCCAGGTCCAAGCTGAGAAGGACCCAGCGCAAGACCGCCGCCTACCGGCGCACGCTCGGGTACCGCCTCTCCCGCCGTCTGGCCCGCCCGCGCAAGGTCGCCCGCCGGGTCTTCCGACTGCTGTCCGGCTGACGAGCCGACGACAACGCTGAGGAGTGCATGTGCCGGTTCTTTCGGTGATCGTCCCGTTCCACAACGTCGAGAAGTACATCGGCCCCTGCCTGGACTCCATCTCCGGCCAGACGATGTCCGACCTGGAGGTCATCTGCGTCGACGACGGCAGCCGCGACGACGGGTGCGCCGAGGTCGAGTCCAGGCAGGCGGCCGATCCCCGGATCCGTCTCATCAGGCAGCCCAACCAGGGCGTCGGAAAGGCCCGCAACGTCGGCCTGACCCAGGCCACCGGCCGCTACCTGGCCTTCGTCGACGGCGACGACACCGTGCCGCGGGAGGCGTTCAAGCGGCTGGTGACCTCGCTGGAGTCCACGGGCTCCGACCTGGCCTGCGGGAACGTCATGCGGCTCTACCGTAACCTGCTCATCCCCTCCTGGGCCCATCGGGAGGCGTTCGCGACGCCGATGCGGCGTACCCACATCACCCGCCACCCGCTGCTGATCCGCGACCGCATGTTGTGGAACAAGGTCTACCGCCGGTCCTTCTGGGACCGGCTGGGCCTGAGCTTCCCCGAGCGCATGTACGAGGACCAGCCCGTCGCCATGGCCGCCCACGTGGGCGCCCGCTCGGTGGACGTGCTGTCCAAGGTCGTCTACCACTGGCGGCAGCGTGACGAGCCCGGCTCCTCGATCACCCAGCGCCGCCTGGAGCCGGGCAACCTGCGCGACCGGATGTTGTCGGTGCTGCAGACCGCCGACCTGCTGGCCCGCGACGCGCCGGGGCTCAAGCCCGACTTCGACCGCGACACGCTCGACATCGACATGACGGTGGCGGTCGAGGCGGCCGCCACGACGGGGATGCGGCCCGAGCTGCTCGACCTGATGGTCCGCTACCTCGACGGCGTGTCCCGCGAGTCCTGGCTGAGCGTCCCGTTCGAGCACCGGATCCAGGTGCACCTGCTGCACCGGCGGCGGCTGCAGGAGCTGGCCGGGGTGCACGAGCAGGCCCGCGAGGGCCGGCTGCAACCGCGCGTCAGACCGGCGGGCCTGCTGCGCAGGCGCTGGTACGGCCGCCACCCGGCGATCCCGGCGCACCTGTCGGAGGTCTCCGAGGAGCTGGCCCTGACCGCCCGCCTGGTGTCGCTGGAGTGGCGCGACGGCGTGCTGACCGGCGCGGGCCGGGCCGCGCTGGGCCGCTTCGACGCCGGCGCGCTGCGCCGGGTGCGCCTGCGCGCCTGGCTGGCCGAGCGCGCGACCGGCGAGATCATCCGCCTGTCGGACGAGCAGAGCGCCCCGGTCTGGGAGACCGTCGAGCTGGAGGAGGGCGTCGAGGCGCCCGAGCACGCCTTCCCCTTCGCGTTCGCGGTCGATCCCGCGGTGTTCACGCCCGTCCAGCTCGCCCGTCGCGGCCACTGGGACCTGCGCGTGCAGCTGCGGGGCCACGGGTTGAGGCTCGACGCCAGGGTGGCCGGGCCGCGCTGGCTGCCGCCGCAGGTGCCCGCGCCGCGCCGCAGGTCGGGCGTGTGGCTGGTGCCGGCGCGCGGTTCGAAGGGCGGGTGGGGGCTGCGGCTGCGCAACGCCCAGGCGCTCATCGGCGAGTGCCGCGTGGACGACGGCGACCTGGTGTTCTCGGGCCGGATCAACGACCTCGGCGACGGCGAGCCGGTGGTGCGGCTGCGGCGCAAGAGCGACGGCGAGGAGATGTACTTCCCCGTCGCGCTGGCCGGCCAGGACTTCTCGGCGCGGGTGCCGCTGGCCGGCATCGACGAGAGCGTCGGCCGCGAGTCGTGGTGGGAGGTGGTCATCGACCAGGGCCGGCCCATCCGCCCGCTCGTGCGGCGGGCCGGGCGCCAGGTCGCCACCGTGGACGACCGGCGCTTCCTCATCGACCGCAGCGAGGACGGCTGCCTGCTGCTGGCCGAACGCTGAGGGCCGGGCTCATCCGGCGAGGATCGAGGTGAGGGTCTCGACGACGAGGTCCTGCTCGCCGTCGGTCAGGTCGGCGAACAGCGGCAGCGACAGCTCCTCGGCGTAGTACGCCTCCGCGCGCGGGCACAGCCCACGCCGGTAGCCGAGGTCCTCGAACACCGGGTGCCAGTACGCCGGGATGTAGTTGACCTGCACGCCGATGCCCGCGGCCCGCATGCGGTCGTAGACCTCCCGGCGGCGGCCGTCGCGCACCCGGACGGGGTAGAGGTGCCAGCTCGGCGTGACGTAGGCCCGCCGGCCGGGCAGCGTGAGGCCGGGCACGTCGCGCAGCAGCGTGTCGTACCGGGCGACCAGCTCGGCGCGGCGGGCGCGGAACCGTTCGAGGCGGCGCAGCTGGCTGACGCCCAGCGCGCAGAGCACGTCGGGCAGCCGGTAGTTGAGGCCGAACTCGTGCACCTCCTGGTGCCAGCCGCCGTGGCCGGGGTCGCGCTGCCCGGCCGGGTCGCGGACCAGGCCGTGGTTGCGGAACCGGGCGGCCCGTTCGAGACGGCCGGGGTCGGCCACCGCCACCGCGCCGCCCTCGGCGGTCGTGACGGTCTTGGTCGGGAAGAACGAGAACGTCGTCAGGTCGGCCACCGACCCCACCGGCCGGTCCTTGTAGGACGCGCCGATCGAGTGGGCCGCGTCGGCCACCAGCACCGCGCCGGCCCGCTCGGCGACCGTGCGCAGCTCGTCGTAGTCGGCGGGATGGCCCGCGTAGTCGACGCCGGTGACGGCCTTCGTGCGGTGGGTGACCAGCGCGGCGACCGAGTCGGGATCGATGTTGCCGGTGTCGGGCTGGACGTCGGCGAAGGCCACCCGCGCGCCGCGCAGCACGGCCGTGGCCGCCGTGGCGACGAACGTGAGCGGCGAGGTGATCACCTCGTCGCCCTGGCCGACGCCGGCCGCCACGTAGGCGACGTGCAGCGCGGCCGTGCCGGACGTGACCGACACGCAGGGCACGCCGCCGGTCCAGCGGGTCAGCTCGTCCTCGAATAGCCGGACCGCGGGGCCCGTGGTCAGCCAGTCGCCGCGCAGCACCTCAGCCACCGCCTCGATGTCGGACTCGATGATGGACTGCCGTCCGTAGGGCAGCATCAGCCGGCCACCATGTCACGCAGGTCGCGCACGGACAACCACCGGTCGTTGGTGTCGGAACGGTAGGAGAAGCCCTCGGGCAGCAGCTCGCCGGTCTGCGGCGCCTGGTAGCCCCAGGTCGCGATCGTGGGCTGGACGACGTAGCGGTCGGCCAGGCGGAGGGTGCGGCGGCCGTCGTCGGGGCCGATCATCTCCTCGTGCAGCTTCTCGCCCGGCCTGATGCCGATCTCGTAGACCGGGCTGTCGGGGGCCAGCGCCTCGGCCAGGTCGGTGATGCGCATGCTGGGGATGCGCGGCACGTAGAGCTCGCCGCCCTGCATGAGGTCGAAGGAGTCGACCACGAACCGCACGGCCTGGTCGAGGGTGATCCAGAACCGGGTCATGCGCTTGTCGGTGATCGGCAGGCTGCCGCCCTGCTCGGCCAGCCGCAGGAAGAACGGCACCACCGAGCCCCTGCTGCCCACGACGTTGCCGTAGCGGACGACGGCGAAGCGGGTCTCGTGGGCGGCGGCGTAGTGGTTGGCCGAGACGAACAGCTTGTCGGCGACCAGCTTGGTGGCGCCGTAGAGGTTGATCGGGCTGGACGCCTTGTCGGTGGACAGGGCGACGACCTTGCGCACGCCGCAGTCGATGGCCGCCTCGACCACGTTCTGGGACCCGGCGACGTTGGTGCGGACGTACTCGAACGGGTTGTACTCGGCGGTGTCGACCTGCTTGAGCGCGGCGGCGTGGACGACGTGGTCGACGCCGTGCATGGCGCGGGTGAGGCGGTCGCGGTCGCGGACGTCGCCGATGAACCAGCGCAGGCGGTCGTCGTCGCGGAAGAGCTGCTTGAGCTCGTACTGCTTGAGCTCGTCGCGGGAGAAGACCACCAGGCGGCGCACCCCGAGCGAGTCGAGCGCGTGGCGGATGAACGCCTTCCCGAACGACCCCGTGCCTCCGGTGATCAGAATGGACGATCCACTGAGAATGCTCACGCGGCCCCCTGAAAATCGCGCTGACGAACTGTGGTCGTTGGAGCAGGCCGGTAGCATAGCGCGATCGATCAACCACGTATGGTCACACGGGGGAATGTGGTTTTGATGCGTATTGTCGGAATCATCCAGGCTCGGATGGGCTCCACTCGGCTGCCCGGGAAGGTGCTGCGCGACCTCGGGGGGCGGTCCGTCCTGGGCTGGGTCGTGCGCGCCGCGCGCGAGTCGCGGGCGCTCGACGACCTCGTGGTGGCCACGACGACGCAGGCCGCCGACGACGCGGTGGCGGCCGAGTGCGACCGGCTCGGCGTGGCCTGCCATCGCGGGCCCGTCGACGACGTGCTCACCCGGTTCATGCAGGCGCTGGCCGGCCGGGAGGCGGAGGCGGTGATGCGGTTCACGGCCGACTGCCCGCTGCTCGACCCCGTCGTGATCAGGGAGGCGGCGCTGGTCTTCCGCGCGGTCCCGGGCCTCGACTACCTCAGCACGAGCCTGGCCAGGACGCTGCCGCGCGGGCTCGACGTGGAGATCGTCGGCCGGGCGGCCCTGGAGCGCGCCGACGCCGAGGCCACCGGCTTCCACCGCACCCACGTGACCTCTCACGTCTACGCGCACCCGGGCGAGTCGCGGCTGCTCGGCCTCGCCCACCAGCCCGCGGCCGACGACCTGCGGGTCACCCTCGACACCGAGGACGACTGGCGGCTCATCGCCCGCGTGGTCGAGGAGCTGGGCGACGCCTGCGTCCCGGTGCGCACGCTGGTGAGCTGGCTGCGGGCCCGGCCCGAGGTCTGCGAGCTCAACGCCCACGTGCGCCAGAAGGAGCTGCAGGACGCATGAGCGGGCGGGTGGGCGTGCGCTGCGACGCCGCGGCGGGGAGTGGGGCCGGACATCTGGTGCGGTGCGTGGCGCTGGCCGAGGAGCTGTGCGCGCGGGGCGTCGAGGTGGTCTTCCTCGGCGCGGTCTCCGGTTCGGAATGGGCCATGGACCAGCTCAGGAGCCGTGGCCTGCCGCTGATGGCGGCCCCCGGGCGGCCCGACCGGCTCGCCGCGCTGGCGTGCGAGCTGCGGCTCGACGCCGTGGTGCTGGACTCCTACGAGCTGCCCGAGGGCACCGGCGGGGCGCTGCGGACGGCGGGCTTCCCGGTGCTGGCGATCGTCGACGGCGACCCGCTGGGCCAGGAGGCCGACCTCTATCTCGACCAGAACCTGGGCGCCGAGGACCGGCCCTTCCCGCTGCCGCGCGACTCCTGGCGGCTCGCCGGCACCCGGTACGCGCTGCTGCGCGACAGCGTCCGGGGGCGGCGCAGGGTGCGGCAGCCGGGGCCGGTGCCGCGGGTGTTGTGCTTCTTCGGCGGCACCGACAGCGCGGGCGTGGCCCCCGCCTGGGCGGAGGCGCTGGCCTGCACGGGCGTGCCGTTCCAGGCCACGCTGGTCAGCCCGGAGCCGTTCGAGGCGGGCGAGGGCATCACCGTCATCCCGCCCACCGACCGCCTGCCCGAGCTGATGGCGGCCGCCGACCTCGTGGTCACCGCCGCCGGGTCGGCCATCTGGGAGCTGCTGCACCTCGGCGTGCCCACGGCGCTGAGCTGGGTGGCCGACAACCAGCTCGCGGGCTACCGGGCGCTGGTGGGCCGGGGGGTGGCCGCCGGGCTGGGCCGGGCGGCCGACGCCGAGGCCGTCGGCGTGCTCGCCCGGCTGCTCGCCGACCCCGCGCTGCGCGAGGAGCACGGCAGGCGGGGCGGCGGGCTGGTCGACGGCAAGGGCAGGGAACGCGTCGCCGACGCCTTCCTCGACCTGTGGGTCAGATGAGGTCCCAGGTCAGCGGCGTGCCGAGGGGCGCGTCGCGGGTGAAGCGGCGGCCGGTCACCTCGTCGATGGCGTCGGGGGGCAGGCCGCCGGCGGGGCGGATCGACCGGACGTTCTCCCTGGTCACCGCCTCGCCCGCGCGTACGTCGCGCACCACGTAGAGCGAGCGGCGGAAACGCAGGCCCTCGCGCTCGGACTCGCGCGGCCCGAGCACCGGCCGGCCCAGCGACTGCCACGCGCGCTCGCTCTCCTCCACCAGCGCCGCCAGCTCGGGCGGCTCCAGCGAGAAGGCCGCGTCGACGCCGCCGTCGGCCCGCGACAACGTCACGTGCTTCTCGATCAGGCACGCGCCCAGCGCGACCGCCGCCAGGGCGGCCCCGATGCCGGGGGTGTGGTCGGAGACGCCGACCTCGGCGCCGGTGAGCGCGGCCAGCAGCGGCAGCGAGCGCAGGTTGCTCTCGGCGGGGGAGGCGGGGTAGGAGGCGGTGCAGGACAGCACGGCGAGTTGCGTGCAGCCCGCCTCGCGGGCCGCCGTCACCGCCGCCTCGATCTCGCCCGCCGTGGCCATGCCGGTGGAGATGACCAGCGGCTTGCCGGTGGAGGCGGCCAGCCTGATCAGCGGCAGGTCGACGATCTCCGACGACGCGATCTTGTACGCCGGCGTGTCGAGCTTCTCCAGCAGCTCCACGGCCGTGGGGTCGAAGGGCGCGGAGAAGGCCAGGAGGCCGTGCTCGCGGGCCCGCTCGAAGATCGGCTCGTGCCACTCCCAGGGGGTGTGGGCGCGTTCGTACAGCCGGTAGAGGTTCTCGCCGCCCCACAGCGCGTGCCCGTCGCCCACCCGGAAGGCGGGGCCGTCGGCGTCGACGGTGATCGTGTCGGGCCGGTAGGTCTGCAGTTTCAGCGCGTGCGCCCCGCCGGCCGCCGCCGCGTCGACGATGGCGAGGGCCCGCTCCAGGCTGCCGTTGTGGTTGCCGGACATCTCGGCGATCACGAACGGCGGCCGGTCGGCCCCGATCGTCCGCCCTCCGATGGACATCATCCTTGCTCCTCCTTGGTCAGCTGGACGGCGACGACCTCGCGCGGCACCCCGTCGACCGGCATCCGGTAGGTCGCGACCTCGGCGAACCCGAAGCGCCTGTGCAGCCGCCGTACCGACTCGTTGTCGGCCAGCACCTCGCCGCGCAGGGTCGTCAGCCCGAGCGGGCCGAACGCGTGGTCGATGGCGGCCCGCTCCAGGCCCACCCACGCCCGCAGCACCGCGCCGGACCGTTCGAGGCCGTCGAGGTCGAGGTAGAAGCCCCAGTAGGCGCTGTCGCCGCCGAGCTCCGAGTACGTCACCACCCCGGCGCGGGCTCCGGCGTGGTCGTAGATCAGCACCTGCCTGGTCGCGTCCGCGCGGACGGCGGCCCACCAGCGGGCGTGCTCGTCCTCGGAGATCTCGTGGCCGGTGAAGCTGGCGGCGCGCACTTTCGGATGGTTGCGCCAGTGGCGCATAACGGGCAGATCATCGTCCCGGACGCGTCTCAGCACCGCTCCCCCTACCATTCGTGCTCGACTCATTGCACAACGTAGCGGATTCGATGCCGGGTAAAGAGCTCATCAGGGACGGGCATCGAACGCGGAACAGGCGAGGCGGCCACGGCATGCTGCCCTCGACCGCCTTCCACGAAAGCCAAGGAGCGTCATGATCCCCCTGCTCAGTGTCGTCGTCCCGGTCCACAACGTGGAGCCGTACCTGACGGAGTGCCTGAAATCGCTGGCCGCCCAGACCATGGAGGACTTCGAGGTCATCATGGTCGACGACGGCTCGGTCGACGGCAGCCGGCGGCTGGCCGACGACTTCGTGGCCCGAGATCCCCGCTTCACGCTGATCGAGCAGCAGAACCTGGGGCCGGGGCCGGCCCGGAACGAGGGCGTCAGGCGGGCCAGGGGCACCTATCTGGCCTTCGCCGACAGCGACGACGTCGTGCCGCCGCACGCGTACGAGGTGCTGATCGCCAAGCTCGGGGAGACCGGCTCCGACCTGGCGTGCGGCGCGGTCAGGCGCATGGTGGACGGCGTGCTGGAGGAGTCGATCCTGCACGAGCGCGTCTTCCGGCGGCCCGTGCTGTGCACCCACATCACCGACAAGAAGGTGCTGGTCAGGGACCGTACGGTGTGGAACAAGGTCTACCGCGCCGACTTCTGGCGGCGGCACGGCCTGCGCTTCCCCGCCGGCATCTACGAGGACGTGCCGGTCGCCATGCAGGCCCACGTCCTGGCCACCAGCGTCGACATGGTGGACGACGTCGTCTACCACTGGCGCCGGCGCGACGAGGGGGAGACCTCGATCACGCAACGCCGCTCGCAGCTGCCCAACCTGCACGAGCGCCTGACCGCCATCCGCGCCGTGCGCGCCTTCCTGGACGACGGCGCGCCGGAGCTGCTGCCCGAGTTCGACGCCCTGGTGCTGGAGAAGGACATCGTCTTCCTGTTCCAGGCGCTGGAGTCGGCGCGGGAGGCGGGCGAGGACCTGGTGCCGCTGCTGGGGCTGGCCGACGCCTGGCTGGACGAGCTGAGCCCGCGCGCGCTGGCCGGCGCGCCCTCGCTGCGCCGCCTGGAGCTGCACCTCGTCCGGCGCGGCATGATCGACGAGCTGCGCGCGGTCCGCGACTTCCGGCGCAGCCGCCTGGACGGCACCCGGGTGCGCCCCCGCGGCTTCCGCACGGTCAACTGGTACGGCGACTACCCCTACTTCCGGCGGCGACGGCGGCTCGGCATCCCCGACGACGTCTACGACGCCCGCGACGAGCTCAAGCTGATCGCCAGGGTGGACGACTGCTCCTGGACGGGCGCCGCGTACCGCCTGCGCGGCGAGGTGGCCATCCACCGGGTCGAGCGCAAGGTGGGCAAGGTCAACGTGTGGCTGAGCGACGGCCGCCGCCGGGTGCCCCTGGAGGTTCGGCGCGCCGGCCGCCACGGCGTGGTGGCCGACATCGACCCCAGGGCGCTCGAAGGCGGCGGCCCGACCTGGCGGCTCCTGGTCAAGGCGGAGACCCGCGGGCTCGTGCTCAAGGGCTCGTTCCGGGACGGAGACGCGCACGGTGCGTGGCGGTTTTCCCTGCAGGGTTGGTCAAGAAGCGGCATGGACATGCCCCAGTAGTTCCAGACAGTAATCGTCAGACGGCGGTCCGTAGCCATGCTGGGATCCATGAGGACCTATTCGCTGGATGACGTCTACGAGACACGCAAGCGGAGAGACTCCTGGTGGACCGTGTATTTCGTGGATCCGGTCGCCTGCCGGGTCGCCCTTCCCGTCGCCAACCGCACCCGGATCACGCCCAACGGGCTCACGGTGTTCTCGCTGGTCCTCGGCATGGTGTCAGCGGCCTGCTTCGCGCTGGACCAGCTCGTCGCCGGCGCCCTGATGTTCTACCTGAGCTTCACCATCGACTGCGTGGACGGCAAGATAGCCCGGCTCAAGGGCACGGGGACGCCCTTCGGCCTCTGGCTGGACTACGTGGGGGACCGGGTCAGGGTCGTCCTGTGCGCCGGGGGGCTGGCGTACGGGCAGTACGTCCTGACGGACGATGTCCGCTACGTGGTGCTCGGCGCGGCGGTGGCCGTGCTCGACCTGTTCAGGTACGTCAACGCCCCGCAGATGAAGCGGGTGCGCGAGGCGGTCAGGGAGGAGCGGGGCGAGCCGGAGCTGCCCGGCGAGGACACCGTCCCGCTGGAGTGTGCGCCCGCGGACCTCGACCTGCACCTGCTCGTGGAGCGCGGTCCGCGCCCCGGCGGCCGCAGGCGGCGGCTGCCTTCCTTCTTCAGGCGCCTCAACAGGTTCCTGGCCAGGCACCGGGTGCGGTCGCACCTGATCAGCGGCATCGAGTTCCACGCCGCGGTCTTCGTGGTGGCGCCGCTCGCGGGGGCGTGGGCGCTGATCCCGCTCGCCATGGCCGCCGGCGTCCTGCTCCTGGCCAACGAGATCTTCCTTGTCTACCGGATGTGGCTCTTCACGCGCAGGCACAGCGTGCCCTCCCAGGAGAGCCGAGAGCACGTTCTCGTCTAAGTTTTCGGGGGTTAGTACGAAATGTCCGACCGGCCAGTCTTCGTCATTGGATGCCCGCGGTCCGGCACCACGATGCTCCAGCTCATGCTCCACTCGCACCCCCGCATGGCGGTGCCGCCGGAGACGCGCTTCCTCGTTCCCGCTTATTACCGGCGCCGCACATGGGGCGACCTGCGGGTCCCTCAGCGGCGCAAGGCACTGGCGCAGTGGATCGCGACCGACCGCAGCACGAAGTTCCGCGAGCTCAAGATCGACAAGGACGAGTTCATCCGGCAGGCCGTGGAGGGGCCGGGCTCGCTCGGCTCGGTCATCGGCACCGCCTTCCGCATGTACGCCGACCGCTTCGACAAGGCCCGCTGGGGCGACAAGAGGCCCAGCTACGTCAAGCAGACCGACCTGCTGCTGCGCCTCTTCCCCGACGCTCAGTTCATCCACCTGATCAGGGACGGCCGCGACTGCGTGGCCTCGCTGAAGGAGATGCCCTGGTACACGCTGGACTCCTTCCACGCGATCTCCACCTGGGCCGAGGCCATCGACGCCGGCGAGCGGCTGCGGCGCACGCTGCCCGACGACACCTACTACGAGCTGCGCTACGAAGACCTCACCGACGACCCGATGACCGAGATGAAGAAGCTCTGCCACTTCCTGGAGGAGGACTTCGCGCCGTCGATGATCTCCCCCCGCGAGGCCGCCGTCCAGGCCGTCCCGCAGCACAAGGTCTGGCACAGCAACACCCACCGCGAGGTCACCCGCAGCCGGGTCGGGAGCTGGGCCAACCGCCTGGACGACTGGGAGATCGCGCTCTGCGAGCAGGTCCTCGGCGAGCGCCTCCAGGCCAACGGCTACGAGCTGACCGGCGCGCCCAGGCCGGCCAAGGAGCACCTGACGGCCTGCCAGAAGACCATGCAGAAGCGCAAGGCCAGCCGGTCGCGCAAGGCCATGCGCGACCGCTTCAACCGGCTGCGCGAGCCCAGCCCGGTCGGCGCGCTGCTCACCTCCACGCAGAAGTCGCTGGCCGGCATCCCGCAGCAGCGTCCCGAGGTGACCGTCTAGCGCTGGATGTGCGCGAACAGCCGCTCCCAGCGGTCCAGCACGTGGTCGAGGCGGAACGCCTCGGCCCGTGCCCGGGCGGCGGCCCCCAGCCGCCGCCGCTCCGGCCCCGATCCCATCAGCGCGGCCAGCTCGGCGGCGAACGCGTCCACGTCCCCCGGCGGCACCCGTACCGGGCCCGCCGAGCGCACGCCGCCCGACACGTCGAAGGCCACCGACGGCACCCCGTGGGCGCACGCCTCCAGCAGCACGACCGGCAGGCCCTCGTGCTCGCTGGTCAGCGCCACCAGCGAGGCGTTCAGGTACTCCTCCCGCATCCGGTCAGCGGGCACCAGACCGCGGAAGACCACCCGGTCCGCGACGCCCTCCCGGGCCGCGTGCGCCCGCAGCCGCTCGCGTTCCGCGCCGTCGCCGATCAGATGCAGCTCCCAGGACGGCGGCGGCTCGGCGCGGGCGAACGCGCTGATCAGCCGGTCGAACCGCTTGACGCCCTCCAGCCGCCCCACGCCCAGCACCCGCGGCACGTCCAGCGCCGACGTCTCCCGCGGCCAGGCGCCCAGCGGGTTGGGCAGCGTCCAGGCGTTGGGCAGCAGGGCGTGCTCGGAGAAGGCCCAGGCGTCGTCGTCGCTGAGGAAGAGCGCCTGGTCGAGGTCGGGGTAGTGCTTCTTGATCGAGGCCAGGTGCCAGCAGTCGCGGGCGTGGCCGTAGGAGCCGTGGTACTGGCCGATCGAGCGGAACCCGGCGGGCAGCAGCCCCGACAGCCTGGTCACCACCGACGGCGACGTCAGCACCGCGTACCCGGGGCGCACGCCGCGCAGCAGCTCCTTCACCCTGCGGTCGGCCAGCCGCCTGGCCAGCGGGCCCTGCTCGCCGAGCGGGCCGCCCACGACGTGCTGCCGGTAGAGCGGCCGGTCCACGTAGCGGAACGGCGCGGCGGCGCGGTGCAGGCCGACGACGTGCACCTCGTGGCCGCGTTCCGCCAGGCCCTGGGCCAGGGTGTGGGTGACCCGCTGGACGCCGCCGAGCGTGTCGGCGTCCAGGCAGGCGAAGACGACGGTCATCGCGTGCGTCCCTCGAAGAAGTCGTCCACGATGCGGGCGGAGGCGTCGCCGTGCTCGTCGGCGCACCACAGGGCGCGGAAGGCGGCGTACTTGGCGGCGAAGGCGGCGTGCACCTCGGGCAGGTTGCGCAGCACGTCCACCAGCTCGGCCGTGGTCGTCACGCACGGGCCAGGGGCGATGGCGGGCAGGTCGTGGTAGACGCCGCGCTCGGAGAGCCGGTAGTCGTCCCAGTCGTCGATGAGGAACACCATCGGCCGGCCGGTCAGCGCGTAGTCGCACATCACGGACGAGTAGTCGGTCAGCAGCGCGTCGGAGGCCAGCATCAGGTCGTTGATCTCCGGATAGGACGCGGCCGGCCGCACGAAGTGCCTGAGCCGCTCGGGCGGGTCGTACTTCTCGACCGGATGCGTGCGCAGCACCACCACCCACTCGCCGGCCAGCTCCGCGGCCATGAGGTCCAGGTCGGCGCGTACCGAACGGCCGCTCATCTTGTCCCGGTCGCGGTAGGTGGGCGCGTAGAGCAGGACCTTGCGCCCCGGCGGGATCTCCAGCCGGGCCCGCACGTCGCCGGCCGCCTCCGCCCGCACCAGCGCGTCGCAGCGCGGGGTGCCGCACCGGTAGACCTTGCCGTCGTAGCCGTTGGAGGGCAGGAACACCCGCGAGAACTCGGCGCTCGGCGAGACCAGCGCGTCCCACCTGGCGACGGCGGCCCGCCACTGCTCGCGCGGCCGGTCGAAGTCGCCGCGCAGGTCGGGCGCGTCGAAGCCGATCGATTTGATGCCCTGCCCGTGCCAGGTCTGCAGGTAGCGGGTGCCGGGCGGCTTGGGGTAGTCCAGCGGGAAGCCGTGGCTGTCCACCCAGATCCCGGCGCGGGCCATCGTCCACAGGTAGCGCCAGCTTCCCCGGCGGACCAGCCGCACGTCGGCGGGGAAGTTCTTGCGGCCCTTGGCGACCGACCAGACCGCCTCGATCGGCAGGCCGCGCCGCCGCACCTCCTCGTAGATGGCGCGGGGGCTGCCGTTGTAGCCCTTGCCGACGTCCGACTCGAACAGGGCGAGGTCGTCGCGCCGCGGCACCACCCTGATCAGCAGCTTGTACGCGCGCAGCTTGGCGCGCGGCGTGTTGAGCTTCCTGAGCAGCAGCCGTCGCGCCCGCCGCAGCGCCGAGCGGGTGCGCGAGTGCGTGCGCACGCACAGGTAGGCGGCGTAGCCCTCGGTCTTCACCGTGCAGCCGGGCAGCTCGATCGGCTCCAGGTTCGGGTCCACGATCAGCCGGTCGGTGGTGACGTGGCCGTCGGAGCGGCGCCGGAAGCCGATGCGCGGGTCGCTCCTGCCGCAGGGCGCGAAGACGACCTCGCTGACGTAGCCGCCGTCGCCCGAGGGGACCGGCCGGATCGGCACCCGTTCCCGGCCCGCCTCCAGGAAGGCGTCCCACTCGGCCGGCAGCACGCCGAACGGGTCGTAGGTGCGCACGGTCATCCGCACCCGCTCGCCGTTCGTGGCCAGGCCGGTCACCTCGTGCCGCAGCCGGGAGTCGGTGTAGGGCAGCTCGGCCAGGCGCAGCGCGGTGATGTCCAGCCCCGGCGCGGCCGTGGTGCCCCAGTACGTGCGCCCGTCCACCTGCACGGCCGCCCGCGGCGCGGCCCGGGGGCCGGTCAGCGAGCCGGCCGCCACGCGCAGGTCCTCGATCCGGTCGTCCAGGATGAGCCGGCAGCAGACCCGGTCCATCGGCTCGATCCGGTCGAACACCGCGTCGGGGATCTCCTCCAGGTACGGCCGCACGACCGAGGCGAACTCCTTGACCCACACCAGGTCGCGCGCGGGCAGCGGGTTGAGGTAGACCCGCAGGTCCTGCCGCAGGAACCGGTACTGCCGGTGCGGCACCAGGTCGTGCGCGCCGTAGCCGCGCAGGATGTCGTCGCTCAGCCGGGCCGCGATCACCCGCTGCCGCACGTTGTCCATCTCGTCGATGCTCAGGGAGATCGACTCGTTCGAGCTCGCCCGGTGCCAGTGGTAGACCACCCACGGCACGATCGCGAACCGGCGGGCCACCGCGTACAGCTCGGTGGCGAAGACGTGGTCCTCGTAGTGGATGTCCTCGGGAAAGCGCAGCACGTTGTCGCGCAGCCAGGCGACGTTGTAGAGCTTGTTGGTGCTGAAGGAGTCGAGGAAGAGCTCGGGCTCCGCGCGGATGCCCTCGACCACCCGCCGCCGGGCGAACAACGACGGATAGTACGGGCGCAGCCGTCCGTCCCGCTCGAACAGCCGGGAGATCTGCCCCGACACGAAGTCGGCGCCGGTGCGCTCGATCTCGGTGAGCAGGCTCTTGCACGCGTGCCTGGGCAGCTCGTCGTCGCTGTCGAGGAACATGGCGTACGGCGCCCTGGCCGCGTCGATGCCGTCGTTGCGCGGGGCTCCGCAGCCGCCGCTGTTGCTCTGCCTGCGCAGGTAGCGCACCCGCGGGTCCTCGGCCATGAGCCGCGCGGCCACCTCGGGCGTGCCGTCGGTGCTCGCGTCGTCGGAGATGATCACTTCCAGGTCGCGCAACGTCTGCCGCAACACCGAACGCACGGCCCTGGGCAGGCGGGCCGCGTCGTTGTACGAGATCACGACGACGCTGCAGTCCGGCATGCCCATGTCCCCCCAGAAATGACCTGCGGGAATGGCACTTCCCCCTGATAGCGGGAAGTGACCGGACTTTATGTGGTTTTTGCTGAAAATCAGCGCATAAGGCGACGAACCACCCAGATGAGGATCGTGAGCGCCAGCAGGCCGCCCGCGATCGGCGCGAGCCGCCTGAGCAGCGGCTGTCCGGCGATCTCCATCAGGTCGAGCGCCTCCTCGTCGGGCGTGCGCGAGGTCCGCAGCGTGCCCGCGGGCCGCACGTCCGGCTCGGGGACGGTCACCGTGCTCAGGTGCCGCTCCTCCTCCTGAGGCTGCTCCTGGGGTGCGACCGGCTCCACCATGGGCTCGGAGAGGAGCTGGGCCAGGTTGCCGGCGAACCTGTCGATCAGCTTGGCCCCGACCTCTGCCATGACCCCGCGCCCGAACTGCGCCGGCCGCCCGGTCACGTTGAACGTCGTCTCCACGGCCACCGACGTGCCTCCGTCGGCCGGCGTCATGCGCGCCCTGACCGTGGCCGACGCCGTGCCGGAGCCCCTGGCCTCCTTGCCGGACGCCTGGATGGTCAGCGTGTGGGCGTCCTTGTCGACGTCCTCGAACCTGGCCGAGCCCCGGTAGGTGACGGTGATCGGGCCTACCTTGACCTTCATCCGGCCGGTGAACTCGTCGCCCTCGAAGATGTCGAGCGTCGCCCCGGGCAGGCACGGCGCGACCCGTTCGACGTCGAGCAGCACCGCCCACGCCTGCTCGACCGGAACCGGGACAGTGAACTCGTGCTCGAACCGCATCGCCATCGATCCGCTCCTTCCGAGGTTGGTTGCGACACTACGTCGGGGCGGGGGCGCCCGGAAGAGGCGCCCCCGCCTCACTCAGGGGGTCCCGGCGGCCGTGCGCACTGCCCGATGGGTCAGCACCCGGGCCAGGTGACGGCGGTAGTCGG
>NZ_JBSFGJ010000159.1:0-19266 GCF_053596515.1 Nonomuraea sp. NPDC001684 | reverse complement strand
CCGTCGCGCGCCGGACCGCATGTCCATCCGGCGATCGAGCCGGATCCAGGAACCTCGGAGTTCGCAGTGACCCCTTCCCTTCGTCCCGCGCGTCGCCCGTTCCGGGCGGCCGTTCGTGCCGGTGTCGCCGTCGGCGGCGCCGTCCTGCTGCTGCTGGCCGCCGCGCCCGCCGCGCTGGCCCATGACCGGCTGAAGAGCAGCTCACCCGCCGACGGCGCCAAGCTCGCGCAGGTGGAGAGCATCGAGCTGGAGTTCACCTCCCGCATGACCCTGCCGACCCTCGTGCTCGACGGCCCGGCGGGCGAGAACCTGCCGCTGGGCAAGCCGCGGGCCCAGGGCGTCACGGTGAAGGCCGAGCCGGCCGCGCCGCTGGAGCCCGGCAAGTACCGGCTGGCCTGGCGGGTGGTCTCCTCCGACGGCCACCCGATCGCCGGCGAACTGCGTTTCACCGTCACCGCCCCGGCCACCCCGACCGCGAGCGAGCCCGAAACCACCCCGACCGAGACCACGTCCGAGACCCCGAGCTCGACCGGGACCTCGGCCGAGGTCGCCCCGGCGGCCTCCTCGTCACCGGTCGCCCAGGCCGAGGCGGACACGGGCTCGGGCGGCGTGCCCGGCTGGTTGTGGGTGGCGGCGGCTGCGCTGGTCGCGGGCGGCGCCGCGACCGTCGTGGCCGGCCGCCGCAAGCGCACCACCGGGGACGCCGACCCGAGGCCCTGACCGGGTCGCGGGCGCTCCAGGTCGCCATGCGACCCCAGCCCCTGGCCGGGTCGCGGGCGGTCTAGGTGGCCATGGCCGCCGGCAGGCGCGGCCGGAGGGCCCTGCGGTGTTCCAGGCGGGCCACCGCCAGGGCCGAGACCAGCCCCGCGAAGGTGAGTGACAACCAGGGCAGGCCCGCCCAGCCCGCGTCGGCGGCGACGTCCAGCAGCGCGCCCGACAGCAGGTTCCCGGCCAGGATCCCCGCGCCGGAGGCCAGGTTGTACAGGCCGTAGTAGGTGCCGACCAGCTCCTCGCCCGCCATGTCGGCGATGGTGGCCATCTCGAACGGGAAGGCCACCAGCGTCCCGGCGCCGAGCAGCAGCGCGCACAGCAGCGCGGCCGTCAGCGTCGCCGCCCGCGGCAGGTGGAGCTGCGCGGCGGCGACCATGGGCAGGAAGGCCGTCCCCATGAGGGCCAGCCCGCGGGTGATCGCCTGTCCGCGGCTCCACCGTTCGCCGCACCAGGCGGTCAGGCGCACCTGCCCGGCGATGCCGAGCAGCGCCGACACCGCGTACAGGGCGGTCACCGCCCACTGGCCGCCGCCGGCTCGCTGCACCTGCAGCGGCAGGGCGAGGTACATCTGGTACGACAGCGCGTACGAAGCGATCATCGACGCCGCGAACGAGACGAACGCGCGGTCACCGAACGCCTGCCGCCACGCCCGCAGCACCGGCTGCCGCGCCCGCCCCGGCTCCCGGGGCCGCGCGGGCAGGTAGAACCCCTGCAACACGGTCAGGACGGCGAAGATCCCCGCCGCCCCCAGGCACACCGCGGTGAACCCGCCCGCCAGGAGCAGCACCCCGAGCAGCGGCCCGAGCAGGATGCCGCCCTGGTAGAACACGTTGAACACGGCGAAGGCCGCCACCTTGCGCGGCCCCGCCGCGGCGGCCAGGTACGCGCGGGCGGCCGGGTTGAACAGCGCACCGGCCAGTCCTGTGATCACCGCGGCCGCCACCAGCAGCGGCAGCGACGTGGTGAGCCCGAACAGCGCGAACCCCACGGTACGCAGGGCGCACCCCGCCATGATCATGGGTTTGTGCCCGAACCGGTCGGCCAGCGTGCCGCCGATCAGGAACATGCCCTGCTGGCTGGCGTTGCGCAGGCCGAGGATGAGCCCGATCGTCCAGGCGGCGAGCCCCGCGCCGGCCGACAGGTGCTGGGCGAGGTAGGGCATCAGCATGTAGAAGCCGATGTTGATGCCCGCCTGGTTGATCTGCAGCAGCCGGATCGGCCGGTCGAAGGAGCGGAACTGCGCCAGCGTGGCCTTCATCGCCGGCCCGCCAGCGGGTCGCGGACGGCGGCGCAGCGGGTCCAGCGGCGCACCTCGCGCTCGGCGGGGTCGTCCAGCTCGTCGGGCGCGTCGGCCGGGGTGACGCCGAGCAGGCCGTGGGCGCGGCAGTAGCCGTCGTCGAACACGGTGTTCCAGTAGCGCCAGGGCCCGTCGGGGAAGACGGCGACGACGCAGCCGCCCGGCCCGGCCCGTCCGGCCAGCCAGCGCGCCACCAGGCTGACGGCTCCGGTGCTCCAGCCGCCGGAGACGTAGTGCTGGGCCGCCAGGGTGCGGCAGGCCCACACCGCCTCGGCGGCGCTCACCCAGTGGACCTCGTCGAAGGCGTCGTAGGCGACGTTGGCGGGGTGGATGCTGGAGCCCAGGCCGCGCATCAGGCGGTGGCGGTCGGGCTGCCCGAAGATGGTCGAGCCGACGGTGTCGACGCCGACCAGCCGCAGCCGGGGCAGGTGGCGGCGCAGCTCGCGGGTGATGCCCGCGCTGTGCCCGCCGGTGCCGACCGAGCAGACCAGCGTGTCGATGTGCGGCAGCTGGGACAGCAGCTCGCGGGCCAGCCCGGCGTAGGCGGCCACGTTGTCCGGGTTGCCGTACTGGTCGGGGCAGTACGAGCCGGGCAGCTCGGCCAGCAGCTCCTCGACCCGGTCGCGGCGGGCCCGCTGCCAGCCGCCGGTGGGATGCGGCTCCGGCACGATCTCCAGCCGTACGCCGTGGCAGGCCAGCAGCCGCTGCATGAGCGGTTCCATGCCGGGGTCGGCGACCAGGACGACCGGATGGCCGAAGGTGATGCCGGCCAGGGCCAGCCCGAGGCCGAGGGTGCCGCTGGTGGACTCGACGATGGTCGCGCCGGGGGCCAGCTCGCCCCGGGCGCGGGCCTGCCGGACCATGTGCAGGGCGGGCCGGTCCTTGATGCCGCCCGGGTTGAAGCCCTCCAGCTTGGCCCAGAAGCCGCCGCCGTCCGCGACGAACGGCGCGGCGACGAACGCCAGCGGTGTGTTTCCGACGGTGACGCAAATACCCGAATTTCCGATGGCGGGCAGAATGTCAGGGCGCGGCAAAGTGTCGTACGACATTGGTTGTTATCCCCGAGATGAACGGCGTCCGCGCGGCACGGAAGACGCCGCGGGCGCGGTGGAAAAGGACGACGGCGAAAGACGCGCGTCCTATATGCGCATCACGCGGAGATTTTCGCGGCCTGAAACGGCTTGTCGCGAGGCGGCCCGCGGCGCGGGTCGTACGGGCCCGGACACGACGGCCGCGGGCCCGGCGGCGAGCACGGGGACGGCGGCCACGGGCGGCGCGGCGGCGGCGGTCGCCGCGCACTCCTGCTCGGTGCCGTGCAGGTGGCCCGGCGGCAGCTCGCCGTGCAGGCACCCGGCGTCGCGCACCGGCATCCGCCCGGACAACCAGCTGACGTGCCGATGCACGTCGAGGTGGGCGCTCTGGACGGACGGCGCGGGGCCGCCCTGGGCCCGCTCGGACAGCTCGACGGCCGCGCACGCGCCGCCGTGCGCGAACACGACGGTGATCAGCAGGGCGAGGGCCAGCATCGCGCGCGGCCACCACCGGCCGGCCCCCGAGGCGGGCGGGCGGAGCGCGCGGGCTGACCTGGACGTGAGCATCACCGCAGATCATGCCCGGCACGCGGCGCGGCGCGCCGGGAAAAGGCCAAGGCCGAGGTAAAGAAATTCCCGGCGCACGGGAATCGCCGCCGCCAACCGCTTCCAGATCTCCGGTTCGACGCCCTTGATTTCCCGCCGGATGGCGGGAACGACGGCGAGCCGTTTTCGCCGCGCGGCGGCATCTCCGCGACACTGGCATTCGCCGGCGCGGCCCCGATTCCGCGCCGCCCGACCTTGGGGGTGTCTCATGGCCCTGTCCAGACGCGCGGTCATCGCCGGGGCCGGCGCGCTGGCCGCGCTCCCCCAGGCGCTCCCCCAGGCGCTCCCCCAGGCGCTCCCGCAGGCCGCCGCCGCCGACGCCACGAGCCTGGCCCGGGACGAACGCTTCTGGGCGGGTGTGGCCGGGCAGTTCCGGGTCAGCGGCGACTTCGTCAACCTGGAGAACGGCTACTACGGGATCATGCCGGAGCCGGTCCGGCGCGCCTACCACCGCAACGTCGACGTCCTCAACGCCCGCAACTCCCACCTGCTGCGCACGGCGTACAAGGCCAGGGCCGACGAGGTGCGCGACCGGATCGCCGCGCTGCTCGGCGTGACCCGCGCGGAGATCGCGCTCACCCGGGGCGGCACCGAGGCGCTGCAGAACCTCATCTCCGGCTACCGGCGGCTGCGGCCCGGCGACGCCGTGCTCTACGCCGACCTGGACTACCCCGCCGCCCAGCACACCATGAACTGGCTGGCCGGGCGGCGCGCGGCCACGGTCGCCCGGTTCGTCCTCCCCGAGCCCGCCACCCGGCAGGCGGCGCTGGACGCCTACGAGCGGGCGCTGCGGACCACCCCGAGGGCCCGGCTGCTCCTGCTGTCGCACATGAACAACCGCACCGGCCTGGTGCTGCCGGTCCGGGAGATCGTCGCGATGGCCCGCGAGCGCGGCGTGGACGTCGTCGTGGACGCCGCCCACTCCTGGGGGCAGCTCGACTTCACCCTGCCCGCCCTCGACGCCGACTTCGCCGCGTTCTCGCTGCACAAGTGGATCGGCGCGCCCCTCGGCACCGGGTTCCTCTACATCCGCCGGGACCGGCTGGCCGACATCGAGCCCGTCTTCGGCGACGAGAGCTTCCCGGCCGGCGACATCCGCTCGCGGGTCCACTCGGGCACCATGGACGTCGCCGCGCCCCTCACGGTCCCCGACGCGCTCGACTTCCACCTGCGGCTCGGCGCGGCCGTCAAGCAGGCCAGGCTGCGGCACCTGCGCGACCGCTGGGTGAGCCAGGTCCGCGACCTGCCGGGCCTGCAGATCCTCACCCCGGACGAGCCCGGCATGTACGGCGCGATCACCGCCTTCCGCATCGCCGGCCGCACCTCCACGGCCGACAACGAGGCCGTCGCCGCCACCCTGCTGGACGCCTACGGCCTCTACACGGTCGCCCGCACGGGCATGGCCGGTGGCGACGCGGTCCGGGTCACCCCGGCGCTGTTCACCTCGGCGGCGCAGGTGGACCGGCTGGCGGCGGCGCTGCGGCGGCTGACCCCGCGGCTGCGGGCCTGAGACAGGTTGACAGATCACCGACATGTCCCGCTAAGTTAGACATGTGAACAGTTCTTCAGATGAGCATGTGTTGGCCGTGGACGGCTGCGCGGTCAAGGTGGTCGACGCCGACCGCGTCGCGGCCGTGCACGAGCGCATGCCCGCCGCCGCGGACCTGGCCGACACGGCGGACGTCTTCGGCCTGCTGTCCGACCCCAACCGGCTGAAGCTGCTGGTCGCCCTGCTGGACGGCGAGCTGTGCGTGTGCGACCTGGCGGCGGTGACCGGGCAGAGCGAGTCGGCGGTCTCCCACGCGCTGCGCCTGCTGCGCGCCCATCGCATCGTGGCCGCCCGCCGCTCGGGGCGGATGGCGTACTACCGGCTGGAGGATCCGCACGTACGGATGCTGCTCGACCTGGCGCTGGCTCACACCGAGCACACCGAGGCCATCCACCCCGAACGCGAAGGGACGTCGTGATGGGCGCCGGACACGGGCACGGACACGGACAGGCCCAGGGGCACGCCGGGGCCCGGCACCGCTGGCGGCTGGCGGTCTCGTTCGTCCTGATCGGCGCGTTCTTCCTGGTCGAGCTGGGCTACGGCCTCTTCTCGGGGTCGCTGGCCCTGATGTCGGACGCCGGGCACATGGCCGCCGACGTCGTCACGCTCGGCGCGGCGCTGGTCGCCACCAGGATCGCCGCTCGCCCCGACACCACCGGCCGGCGCAGCTACGGCTCCTACCGGGCCGAGATGTTCGCCTCACTGCTGGCCGTCGTGCTGATGCTCGGCGTCGCCCTGTACGTCGTGATCGAGGCGATCGGCCGCATCGGCGGGAACGCCGAGGTCTCCTCCGGCCCGATGCTCGTCGTCGGCGCCATCGGCCTCGTGGTGAACCTCGTGGCCCTGCTCCTGCTGCGCTCGGGCGCGAGCGAGAGCCTCAACGTCAAGGGCGCCTACCTGGAGGTCGTGGCCGACACCGCCGGCTCGGTCGGCGTCATCGTGGCCGGCTGGCTGGTGGCCGCCACCGGGCAGGCGTTCTGGGACACCGTCGTCGCGCTGGCCATCGGGGTGTTCGTGGCCGTCCGCGCGATCTCGCTCGGCCGGCAGGTGTTCGCGGTGCTCGGGCAGCACGTGCCCGAGGGCATCGACGCCGCTGCCGTGGCGGCCGACCTGGCCGCCATCGACGGCGTGCACAACGTGCACGACCTGCACCTGTGGACGCTCACCTCCGGCATGAACGTGGCCACCGCGCACCTGGTCACCGCCGAGCCGGGCGACAACCACGCCGTCCTGGACCGGGCCCGCGACGTGCTGCGGCAGCGCCACCACATCGCGCACGCCACGTTGCAGGTGGAGCCGGTCGACCACCAGGGCTGCGACGAACTGGGCTGGTAGCGGGCGGCGCACCGGCCCTGCCGTCCCCACGATGCACTTGTCCAACATTGGACGACTCAAATTCTTCCCACGGGTGGATTTGTCGGCTTATGTATTCTCCTGGGCCGCTGAATCGGGAAAGACACCTGTTTCATCTCAGTTCGAGGAGCTCGTATGCGCATCACCCTGCGCAGAGGCGCCTTCCGCGTCCTTGCGACGGCCGCGGCACTGTCCCTGCCTCTGGCTCTCCTTCCGACCGCGGCGCAGGCGGACCCCACGCCCGCCCCGGCCGAGAAGAAGCTGATCGACTCGGTCACCGCGCCGGCGGTGAAGAAACACCTTCAGGCGTTACAGAGCATCGCCGACGCCAACAACGGCAACCGCGCCGCCGGCACCAGCGGCCACCTGGCCTCGCGCGACTACGTCGCGGCCAAGCTCAAGAAGGCCGGTTACAACGTCACCCTCCAGCCGTTCGACATCGCCTACTTCCAGGAGAAGTCCACGGCGCTGATGGAGCGCGTCTCCCCCAGCCCGCGCGTCTTCACCCCGACCCCGCCCGACGGCTCCTCCGTCGGCGAGTTCGCCACCATGACGTACTCCGGGTCCGGCGAGGTCACCGCGTCGCTGCAGAACGTGGACCTCGTCCTGCCGCCCGGCCCGACGCCGAGCACGTCCAACTCCGGGTGCGAGGCGGCCGACTTCGCCGGGTTCACGCCGGGCAACATCGCGCTGCTGCAGCGCGGGACCTGCGACTTCGTGGTCAAGGCGAACAACGCCAAGGCCGCGGGGGCCGTGGCGGTGATCGTCTTCAACGAGGGCCAGCCGGGCCGCACCGCGACCCTGCGCGGGAACCTCGGCACGCCCGTCACCATCCCCGTGCTGGGCACCAGCTTCGACGTCGGCCTGGAACTGGCCACGACCGGCGGCGTGATCCACATCAAGACCGACACCGTCAGCGAGATGCGCACCACCTACAACGTCATCGCCGACTCCAAGTGGGGCGACCCGAACAAGGTGGTCATGTCCGGCGCCCATCTCGACTCCGTCCCGGCCGGGCCCGGCATCAACGACGACGGCTCCGGCACCGCCGCCACGCTCGCCGTCGCCGAGGCCCTGGGCAAGATCCCGACCCGCAACCGGCTGCGCTTCGCCTGGTGGAGCGCCGAGGAGCTGGGCCTGCTCGGATCGATCCACTACGTGGAGACCCTGCCCGCGGCCGAGCTGTCCAAGATCAAGCTCTTCCTCGACTACGACATGCTCGGCTCCACCAACTACGCCTTCAAGATCTACGACGGCGACGACTCCGACGGCGTCGGCGCCCCCGCGGGCCCGCCCGGCTCCGACGAGATCGAGAAGCTCTACGAGAAGTACTTCGACCTGCTGCACCAGGGACACAACGGCACCGACTTCGACGGCCGCTCCGACTACGGCCCGTTCATCGAGGCCGGCATCCCCTCCGGCGGCGTGTTCACCGGCGCCGAGGGCATCAAGACGCCCGAGGAGGCCGCGATCTTCGGCGGCACCGCCGGACAGCCCTACGACCCCTGCTACCACCAGGCCTGCGACACCATCGCCAACATCAACGACAAGGCGCTCGCGCTGAACACCGGCGCGGTCGCCACGGCGGCCGTCGTCTACGCCTACAGCCGCGACCTGCCCGGCCCCGACACCGCCCGGCCGGCCGCCAAGGCCCGGACCGCCACAAGCACCCTCAAGGCGACCGTCGAAGGCAGGGAGACCCGCTGACTCCGGCCCTTCCGTGCGCCCGCGCCGGGCGCACGGAAGGATCCGCTCACGCGTTCTACATGTAGATCGATTTGTCCAGTACGCTGATCAACGAGCATTTTGCGGAGAAATTGGAGAAACGCCATATTTTCTTTCTCGCGTCCCCGGGTTGGAATGCAAGCAGACCAGCGATTCACTGCTTCACCGGACGCCAGAAAGGCGGCGCAATGCACGTACTCGCTCAAGTCTCCGGCAACATCACCGCCATCGGTTACGGCCTGGCCGCGATCGGCCCCGGCGTGGGCGTCGGCATCATCTTCGGCCAGGGCGTGCAGGCCATCGCCCGCCAGCCCGAGGCGTATCCGCTGATCCGCCAGAACATCCTGCTCGGTTTCGTCCTCACCGAGGCGCTGGCCCTGATCGGGCTGGTGGCGCCGTTCATCTTCCAGTTCCTCAAGTAATCGCCGCGTTCCGCGACGCGAATGGCGAATTCGAGCTGAAGATGGGTGGCGATGACCGCCCCGGAGTCACGCCACCCCCACGACCATTCCTCCGCGGACGTTCCTCAGCCGACGTTCCTCAGCCGACGTTCCTCAGCGGACGTTCCTCAGCGCACGGGCAGGCCGGTTACCGCGCGGCCGATGATGAGCCGTTGAATCTCGCTCGTGCCCTCGAAAATCGTGTAAATCTTGGCATCGCGGTGGAAACGTTCCACCGGGTGTTCCCGGGTGTAGCCGGCGCCGCCGAGGATCTGGATCGCCTGTTCGGTCACCCACACCGCCGTCTCGCCCGCCACCAGCTTCGACATCGAGCCCTCGGCCTGCTCGAACGGCCTGCCGTTGCGGGCCATCCAGGCGGCGCGCCAGGTCAGCAGGCGGGCCACGTCGACGCGGGTCGCCATGTCGGCGAGCAGGAAGGCGATCGCCTGGTTGTCGCCGATCCTGCGGCCGAACTGCTCGCGTTCGCGGGCGTAGTCCCTGGCGTACTCGAAACCCGCGCGGGCGATGCCGACGGCCATCGCGGCGACCGACGGGCGGGTGGTCTCGAACGTGCGCATCGCGGCCTGCTCGCCGGCGCGTTCGCCGTTGCGGACCCTGGCCAGGCGGGCGTCCAGCTTCTCCTTGCCGCCCAGCAGGCACGAGCCCGGCACGCGCACGTCCTCAAGGATCACCTCGGCGGTGTGCGAGGCGCGGATGCCGTGCTTGCGGAACTTCTGCCCCATCGACAGGCCCGGCGTGCCGGGCGGGACGACGAAACTGGCCTGCCCGCGGGTGCCCAGGGACGGGTCCACCGAGGCGACGACCACGTGCACATCGGCGATGCCGCCGTTCGTGGCCCAGGTCTTGACGCCGTTCAGCACCCAGTCGCCGTTGTCGGGCACGGCGCGGGTGCGGATGGCGCCGATGTCGGAGCCGGCGTCGGGCTCGGAGGCGCAGAAGGCGCCCAGCTTGACGTCGTTCTCCGTGCCGAACATCTGCGGCAGCCACTCCCCCAGCTGCTCCGGGGTGCCGTTCGCGGACAGCGCGGCGGCGGCCAGGCCGGTGCCGACGATGGACAGGCCGATGCCGGCGTCCCCCCAGAAGATCTCCTCGAACGCCACCGGCAGGGCCAGGCCGCTCTGCTCGAACCATTGGGTGGCGAAGAAGTCCAGCGAGTACAGGCCGATCTTGGCCGCCTCCTGGATCACGGGCCAAGGGGTCTGCTCGCGTTCGTCCCATTCGGCGCCCGCGGGGCGGATCACGTCGCGGGCGAACGCGTGGACCCAGTCACGCACCTCGATCACGTCGTCACTGAGCTCCGGACAGAACCCGGTCATCGTGTCCACTCCCTGGCCGTTCCATTGTTACCGTCGGTAACACCCTACCGGCGAGTAGGGCTCGGCCGAAAGGTGCGACGGCCCGGCGACTCACGGTAATGTTCTGGTCACCGTACGCCCATGTCGATCGAGGAAGGCCGATGGACCGCCGGCTCGCCGCACTTCTCGCCGTCCTCGCGCTGGGGGCGGCGTATCTGCTGCTCAGGCCGGTCGCGGGCGTCCGTGCCGTCGCCTACTTCGACGCCGCCGTGGGGCTGTATCCGGGGTCCGACGTGCGGGTCCTCGGGGTGCGGGTCGGGCGGGTCGCCGCGGTCAGCCCGGCGGGCGCGCAGGTCCAGGTGGAGCTGGCGCTCGACGCCGGGCGCAAGGTCCCGGCCGCCGCGCAGGCGGTCATCGTCGCGCGGTCGCTGATCGCCGACCGGTTCGTGCAGCTCACGCCGCCGTACCGGGGCGGGCCCGTGCTCCAGGACGGCGGCACGCTGGGCCGGACCCGCTCGCCGGTCGAGATCGACGAGGCGTTACGCGGCTACGACCAGCTCACCGCGGCCCTCGCCCCACCGGTCTCGCCCGAGCCCGATTCGCCTCAGACCGGTTCTCCACGGCCCGGCTCCGCTCGGTCCGATTCCCCCCGGTCCGATTCCCCCCGGTCCGACACCCCTCAGCCCGACTCCCCGCGGCCCGACTCCCCGCGGCCCGGTTTCCCACGGCCCAACTCCCCGCGGCCCGGTTCGCCTTGGCCGGGGGCGGATGGTGTGGCGGCGGAGGAGCGTGGGGCGCTGGCGCGGTTGTTGCGGGTCGCGGCGGGCACGTTCGGCGGGCAGGGCGAGACGGTGGGGGCCACCGTGCGGGGCCTGTCCGACGCGGCCTCCGTGCTGGCCGGCGACGGCGACGACCTGGCTCAGACCGTCCGCGACCTGGCCACGATCACCGGGGCGATGGCCCGCGACGACGCGCGGATCCGGGCGTTCATGAAGGACCTGGCGGGCGTGTCGGCGCAGCTCGACGGCGAGCGCGAGGAGCTGCGCGCGGTGCTGGGCCAGTTGTCCTCCACGCTCACGCAGGTCGCCGACTTCGTCGAGGACAACAGGGGTGAGATCGCCGCCAACACCCGCGATCTCGCCCACCTCACCACCCTGCTGGTACGTCAGCGCGCGTCCATCGGCACGTTCCTCGACACCGCGCCGCTCGCCCTGAACAACGCGAACAACGCCTACGACCCCGTGAGCGCGACGTTCCGGGCCCGGTTCAATCTCAACGGCCAGACCGACGACGTCGCGATGTGGTTGTGCTCGCTGGCCCATTCCATGGACGGCGGCTGCGAGTCGCTGCTCGGCGCGCTCAACCCCCTGGCGCGGGCGCTCAACGACACCGTGGCGATCGACACGTCGTGGCTGCTGCCCGATGTGCGGGTCGACCGCCCCGACCTGTCGCTCGGCGGGCTCGTCACGATCCGCTGACCGCCTCACGCAGACCGGCCCCCATCAGGCGCCGGGTCGGCGTCCAGTGGGGGCCTGGGGGACGGGTCGGGCCGGGTCAGCGGGCGATACGGGTGGAGCGATGGGCGGAGGCGAGGACGGCCAGGGCGGCCACGCCCATGCCGATCGCCAGGCCGTACACCAGCGGGGTGAACCCGCCGAAGGCCGCCGCGAGCTGCGGGCCGACGCTGCCGCCGACGGCGAGCGCGAAGGAGAACAGCGCGAGCGCCGTGCCGCGGGCCGGTCCGGCCTGGGCGGAGATGGCCTCGTTCATGCTGGGCAGGCCGCCGGTGATGGCGGCGACGTAGACGGCCAGCAGGAGCACCAGGCCGAGGGCGCCGGCCCCGCTGAACGCGACGGCCGCCAGGGCGAGCGCGCCCACGGCCAGGAACGCGGCGGCCCTGGCCGTGGTGGGGATCCGGGCCAGCCACGGCATGAGCACCGGCATCAGCACGATCGAGGGCAGCCCGGAGGCGCGCAACGTGAGCAGGTCGGCGGCGGACGTGCCGCCGTAGATCTGCAACCCGGTGTAGACGGCGACGAACCCGGCCATCAGCATGACCGTCGCCAGGTAGCGCAGCGCGAGCACCCGGTCGAACAGCAGGCCGGGCACCGCGCGGTAGGCCGACAGCAGCGACCCCGCCGCCTCGCGCGGCAGGTCGGGCAGCATGACGGCGCGCAGGCCGAGCCCGGCGAGGGCGAAGCCGGCGGCCGACAGCAGGAACAGCCCCCGCCAGCCGATCGTCTCGACCAGCACCTGTGCGGCGACCTGCAACAACACGGCCGAGGCCAGGAAAGCGCCGGTCACCGCGGCGATGGCGATCACACGGCGCCGCGGCTCCAGCCGTTCGGCCAGGTAGGCCATGCCGGCGGGCGGGAACATCGCCACGGCCACCCCCTGCAGGGCACGCAACACCAGGGCCACCTCGACGTTCGGGCTCAACGCCACCAACGCGCTGGTCAACGCGGCAAGCGGCAGACCGGCCATCAGCAGGCGGCGGCGGCCGTACCGGTCGGAAAGGGGGCCGAACACCAGGAACCCGATGCCGTAGCCGGCGCCGAACGCGGTGACCAGCCAGGTCAGGCCGCCGGGTGAGGCGTGCCAGCCGGTCGCCATGTCGTGCAGCAGGGGGATCACGATGTACAACTGGCCGCTGCACAGGACCGCGGTGAGGGTGAACGCCAACAGGGTGCGGCCGAAGCGGGCGTAATCGGTACGGATGGCCGGAGCGGCCGCCGTACGGGAAAGCGTGAGTGCCATGGGAGAGGACGGTAGCCAACCAACCAGTTGGACGTCAACTAGTTAGTTGGTTTTCAACCAACTAGTTGTTGGTGGCAGAATGGTGGCATGTCACCCAAGGTCTCGACCGCCGCCACCCGGGCCGCCCTGCTCGAAGCCGCCCGCGAGGAGTTCGCCGCGTACGGCGTGGCGGGGGCGCGCGTGGATCGCATCGCGGAGCGTGCCGGCGTCAACAAAGAGCGCATCTACGGGCATTTCGGCAACAAGGAGAAGTTGTTCGACGCCGTCATCAACGAGGCGCTCGACGACCTGACGTCGCAGATCGCCCTGCCCGGCGCCGACCCCGTCGACTACGTGGCCCGGCTGACCGACTACTACCGGCGCCATCCCGACCTGGTCCGGCTGCTCATGTGGGAGGCGCTCAACTACCGCGGCCAGGAGCTGCTGCCCGGCCAGGAGGCCAGGGTCGAGCGGTGTGCGCGCAAGGCGGCCTCGCTGGCCGAGGGGCGCGGCGAGCAGCCGTCGAAGGCGACGGCGCGCACGCTGTTCATGCTGACCGGGCTCGCGCTGTTCCCGTCGATGATGCCGCAGCTCGGGCGCATCATGCTGGGCGACGACGCCGACGACCACGACGCCATCCGCGACCAGATAAGCGCCTTCGTGACAGCGGCCCTCAAATAGCGCCTCACGGGACGCCCGCACGCTGACGCCGCAGGCCGGCGACGCAATCCTCACGAAGGCACGCCAAGCGCGACGCAGCCCGCAGAGAGGTGGGCCAAGGGCACGGCACCGTCCCGATGAGGGGCGACCGCTGTGGCGCATCATTCCGAAGGCAGGCCAGGGGCGGCTGAGCCGGCCGCGTCGGCGGGCCGAGGCGGCGGGAGGCGTTACGGAGGCACCGCCGTGCGCGGCGGGAGCCTCACGGAGGTGGTGGGGTGGGGCGGGGCAGGGTGAGCATCGGGGGGCGTTCGCCGATGGCGATCTGGCGGGTCAGGACGTCGTGGCCGCCCTCGCACCGCCGGAACTGGGCCAGCTCCACCCCCGGCGCATGACGGGCCTCGATCTTCCCCTGGCGCCGCAGCCGCGACCACGCGGCCAGCATGATCTGGGCCGCCATCCCCCCGAGCGCCTCCGTCGACTGCGGGGCGTGCTCGCGCGAGCCCAGGTCCACCTGGGCCAGGCCGTCCAGCCCGGCCAGGTCCAGCAGGTCGATGAGCAGGCCGAGCTCCACCCCGTACCCGGTCAGGAACGGCACGCGTTCCAGGGCCGAGCGGCGGCCGGCGTACTCCCCGGCGAGGGGTTGCACGAAACCGGCCAGTTCGGGCCAGTGCAGGTTGATCAGCGGGCGGGCGACCAGCTCGGTGACGCGGCCGCCGCCGTTGGGCGCGCCGTTCAGCGGACGGTCGTAGCAGCCCTTGGCGTAGGCCACGGTGGGATCGGTGAGCAGCGGCCCGAGCACCCCGGCGACCAGCGAGGCGCGGAAGTGCCTGATGTCGGCGTCGGCGAAGGCCACCACGTCGCCGGAGGTGACCGCCAGCGACTTCCACAGGGCCTCGCCCTTGCCCTCCAGCGGTGCGAGCTCGGGCAGGATGTCGCGCTGGGCGTGCACGGCGGCCCCGGCCCGCGCCGCCACGCGGGCGGTGTCGTCGGCCGAGCACGAGTCGATGACGACGAGCTCGTCCACCAGGCCGTCCAGCTCCCGCCGGATCACCTGGACGATCTCCCCCACGGTCTCCCGTTCGTCGCGGGCCGGCAGGACCACGCTCACCGTGGTGCCCCCCTTGGCCGCCACGAGGTCGCGCAGCGGCCAGTCCGCGGCGCACGACGTTCGGCGATGCCACCATTTCCGCACATCAGGCAGCATGTGCGACACCTCCCCCGTTCCCCCGCTTGTCAGCTTATGCGAGGGTCGCGTGACGCTCCAGGAAGGTATAGACGTCCGCCTCGTCCACGCCCGGGAACGACCCGGGCGGCAGGGCGGCCAGGATGTGCGAATTGGCCCGCGCGGACGGCCAGGCGTAGCCCTCCCAGCGTTCGGCCAGCTCAGCGGGCGGACGGCGGCAGCAGTCGCCGTTGGGGCAGCTGGATTTGGTGCGGTTGGTGGTCTCCCGGCCCCGGAACCACCGCGACTCCCGGTACGGCACCCCCAGCGTGATCGCGAAGTCCCGTTCCCGCGAGGGATCGACGTGCGCGACGCAGAAATAGGTGCCGGTGGGTGAGTCGGAATACTGGTAGAACACCGAGAACCGGTCGGGCGAGGCGAACACCTGTCGCCCCGACCACTGCAGGCACATCCGTTGCCCCTCGATGGCCCCCTGCTCGTCGGCGGGGAAGACGATGCCGTCGTTCTCGTACGCCTTGTAGATGGTGCCACCGGCGTCGTTGCGCACGAAGTGACAGACGAGGCCCAGGTGGTGGGTGGCCAGGTTGGTGAAGCGGTGGGCGGCCATCTCGTAGGAGACGGCGAACACGTCCCGCAGGTCCTCCACCGACAGCGCCCGCGCCGCCTTGGCCTCCTGGAGGTAGGGGGCGGCGGCCCGTTCGGGCACGAGCACGGCGGCGGCGAAGTAGTTGGCCTCGGTGCGCTGGCGCAGGAAGTCGGCGAAGTCGCGCGGTTTGCCGTGGCCGAGCGCGAGGTGCCCGAGCGTCTGGAGCAGGATCGTGCGCGGGGTGTGCATGCCGAGCTGCTCGTGTTTGACGTAGATGCGCCGGTTACGCAGGTCGGTGATGGAACGCACCGAGCGCGGCAGGTCCTGGGCGGTGTGGACGGTGTAGCCGAAGTGCGTGACCAGGCCCTGGATCGTGCTCTGGGACAGGGCTCCGGTGCGGTAGCCGACGGCGTCGAGGGCCTCGGCCGCGGCCTTCTCGATGTCGGGGAAGTAGTTGCCCACCTCGCGCTGCCTGCGCCGCAGCTCGGCGTTGGCGGCCCTGGCCTCCTCGGGGGTGGCGGTGCCGCGGGCCTGCCGGGCGCGCAGCTCGCCGTACAGGCCGAGCAGGTGTTCCAGGACGTCGTTGGGCACGCGCGCGGACACCTTGAGCCGGGGCAGGCCGAGACCGGCGTAGATGGGGTCGCGCTGCGCCTCCTCCAGCGCGATCTCCAGCTGGGCGCGCCGGTTGGGCGGCTGACGGCGCAGCAGCTCCTCGACGGGGACGCCCAGCGCGGTCGCCAGGGACTTGAGCAGCGAGAGCTTGGGCTCGCGCTTGCCGTTCTCGAGCAGCGACAGCTGGCTGGGCGCCCTGCTGACGCGCGAGCCCAGGTCCGACAGGGTGAGGCCGCGCTGTTTGCGCAGGTGGCGCAGACGCTGGCCGAACGCGATCAGATCGAGCTCCTGCGTCAAAGACAGCGGTTCTTCGCCTAGCAGGGACGCCATACAGGCATCTTAGACAGAAATTCGGCCCATTTTCTAGCCTTTGGCCACCCAGGGCGCGTCGCGGCGGTACGCGAGAGCCGCGTGCGGTTCGGGATGAGGATTGGTCTAGGCCAACAGGAAAACTTGCGATTTCTTCTCATCTGAATACCCACGAGTAATGCACGTCCCGGAAATTTTGACGCTTCTTCTCAGCTCTGGAGCCTATTGACCCGCGGCCTCCGGGCAGATCATCGACGTGAGCCCCAGGGGACGACAAAGGAGCGAACGATGAACGATCGCCTCAAGGGAGCTGCGGAGCAGCTGCAGGACAAGTGGGAGAACGACCCTCGCTGGGCGGGCGTCGAGCGCACGTACAGCGCGCAGGACGTCATCCGGTTGCGGGGAAGCGTCCAGGAGGAGCACACGCTGGCCCGGCTCGGCGCCGAGCGTCTGTGGGACCTGCTGCACACCGAGGACTACGTCAACGCCCTCGGCGCGCTGACCGGCAACCAGGCCGTCCAGCAGGTAAAGGCCGGGCTGAAGGCGATCTACCTGTCCGGCTGGCAGGTGGCCGCGGACGCCAACCTCGGCGGCCAGACCTACCCGGACCAGAGCCTCTACCCGGCCAACTCCGTGCCCGCCGTCGTGCGCCGCATCAACAACGCGCTGCTGCGCGCCGACCAGATCACCTGGTCGGAGGGCGTGCCGGACGCGCCGCACTGGCTGGCGCCGATCGTGGCGGACGCCGAGGCCGGGTTCGGCGGCGTGCTGAACGCGTTCGAGCTGATGAAGGGCATGATCGCGGCCGGCGCCGCGGGCGTGCACTGGGAGGACCAGCTCGCCTCCGAGAAGAAGTGCGGCCACCTGGGCGGCAAGGTGCTGATCCCGACCGGCCAGCACATCAAGACGCTCAACGCCGCGCGGCTGGCCGCCGACGTGTGCGGCGTCCCCTCACTGATCGTCGCGCGGACCGACGCACAGGCCGCGACGCTCCTGACCAGTGACGTGGACCCGCGCGACCAGGCCTTCACCACCGGCGAGCGCACCGCCGAGGGCTTCTACCGGGTGCGCAACGGCGTGGACTCCTGCATCGCCCGCGGCCTGGCCTACGCCCCCTACTCCGACCTGCTGTGGATGGAGACCGGCACGCCGGACCTGGACGTGGCCCGCGAGTTCGCCGAGGCGATCAAGGCCCGCTACCCGGACCAGATGCTCGCCTACAACTGCTCGCCGTCGTTCAACTGGAAGGCGCACCTGGACGACTCCACGATCGCCAAGTTCCAGCGCGAACTCGGGCACATGGGATACAAGTTCCAGTTCATCACGCTGGCCGGGTTCCACTCGCTGAACTACTCGATGTTCGACCTCGCCCAGGGCTACGCCACCGACGGCATGACGGCGTACGTCGAGCTCCAGGAGGCCGAGTTCGCCGCCGAGTCGCGCGGATACACCGCGACCAGGCACCAGCGCGAGGTCGGCACCGGCTACTTCGACCTGGTCAGCACGGCCGTCGCGCCCGACTCCTCGACGACCGCGCTCAAGGGCTCCACCGAGGAGGAGCAGTTCCACCACTGATCTGCTGAGCTCGCCGGCCACCTCCAGGGCATGGGACGGTTCCCCCGGCGAAGGGCCGCGCCGGCTCCCCCAGCCCGGCGCGGCCCATTTTTCTGCCTTTTCGATCCCAGCCCGGCGCGGCCCCCTTTTTCCTGTCCTCGATGCCCGTCATGTGATCAGCCGCCCTCCCGGGCCCACGACGGCAGGTCCTGCCGCTCGGTGATGTCGCGGACCAGCTGGGCGTGCGCGTCCTCGGCCTGCTGCCTGGTGGACCAGTGCAGGCTGAGCACCTCCTCGCCGCCCGTCCCCGGATCGGCGCCGGGCGGCGACAGGCGCACGGTCGACTCGAACAGCAGCGGCACCGTCCCCCCGTCGGCCTGGTCGAGCACCAGGTGCAGGGTGCGGATGCGGAACGTTCCCGCAGCGGTGCCGACGCGGTCGTCCCCGATCGTGCGCCGGGCGCGGTCGGCCAGCAGCTCCTGCGCCCGCGCCGGGCTGATGGGGTTGCCCTCGATGTCGTAGTAGCTCATGTACGGCCTCGCTCTCGGGTGCGGGAGGGGGACCACGCTTCCCCCGCTCACCTCGATCATGAGGCATGCGCGGTCAGGACGCTCCGGTGGCCGTCGGGGTGGCCGGGCCCGAGACGGTGGGGCCGGGCGACTCGCCGGGGCCGTCCTGGGGGATCGTGCTGATCGAGCCCGACGGCCGCGGGCAGTCGCGGCGGCCCCCGCCCCCGCGGCGGCGACCTGCCGGGCCGTCGCACGGACCGGGCTCCTCCCCGCCCGGATCACCCAGATCGCCCGGCCCGGACGTGCCGGACGGGCGGGCGGGACGGGACGGGCGGGACCGGCGGAAGTCGTCGGACCACCGGTCGGGTTCGGAGGTGAGGCTCGCGACGTGCCCGCCCGGCGTGCGGAGACGCGTGCCGGACACCGCGGGCGTGGCCGCGCTCGCCGCGCTCGCCGGGGGCGCCGCGCTCGCCGGGGGCGCCGCGTGGACGGACGGCCGGACGCCGTCGGGGGTCGCCGCAGGCCGATCGCTCGGGCGGGCGCTGTCCTGGGGCTGCACGACCGCGGTCTCGGGCAGCAGCGAGCCGCCGCCGAGGCTCAGGGCGTCCCCGCCGGAGGCCGCGATCACGGTGATCGCCGCGATCGAGACCGTGGCCAGCGCGGCGAAGCTGGCGTGCGACAGGTGCGCCCCGGCCTTCGCCCTGCTCCTGCGCCTGCTCCCGCGCTCGGACCCGGCCGGTTCCGCCGCCGATGTGACCGGCTCGCCCGCCCCGCCGCCCGCCGGACAGGGCACTTCCGCCCAGCTCCCGTCCAGCACGTCGGAGACCGCCCGGCGCAGGTCCCACGGATCGCCCACGCCCCCGGAGGCCAGCAGCGCCCGCAGCAGGCCGGCCGATCCGGGACGGGAAGCAGGATCCTTGGCCAGCGCCGCCTCCACGGCCGGGCGCAGCAGGACGGGCACGCCGTCCAGACGCGGCGGGTCGAACAGGATGCGCCGGGTCAGCACGTCCGCCTCGCCGCCGCCGAACG
>NZ_JBSFGJ010000158.1:0-19278 GCF_053596515.1 Nonomuraea sp. NPDC001684 | reverse complement strand
CTTGTCCACGGTCTTGGCCGACAGGAACAGCTCCTTGGCGATCTCCTTGTTGGTCAGGCCGGTGGCGGCCAGCCTGGCCACCGCGTCCTCCCTGGGGGAGAGCGCGGACCCGTAACCGCGCGGGCCGCCGCGATGCCGGGCCGGTACGGGCAGGCCCCAGCGCCTGCTCAGCCGGCCCGCCCGGTCGAGGTCCCAGGCGGCGCCGAGCCCGCCGTACGCGTGCAGGGCGGCCTCCAGCATCGACGCCCCCCGCTCGTCACCGGCGGTGAGCAGCAGCCCGGCCGCGTGCTCGCGCGCCTGCGCCGCCTCGTACGGCGCCCCCAGCCGTTCGTACGACGCCGCCGCGTCCATGAAGCGCACGGCATCGGCGGACAGGAAGCCCCGCGCATGGCCGAGCGCCGCCCGCGCGAGCGGCGCGTCCAGCGCGGCGAGCTCGCCTTCGAGACGTGACACCAGCTCCCCGGCCTCCTCGACCCTGTCCAGCCCCACCAGGGCTTCGACCAGCGCGGGAACCGCCCGAACACCCACCGGCCACAACCCCTTGGCCGCCCACAACGAGAACGCCTCGCCGGTACGCGCCACGGCCTCCCCGGCCCGGTCCTGTGCGACGGCCAGCCGCAGCAGCGCGCTCACCGGCAGCGCGAGCACGTCGGCCGCGCCCGTCTCCAGGTTCGCGCGCACCAGGTCGTCGAGCCGCGCGGCGTCGGCCCGCCCGCGCGCGAGGGCCAGGCAGCCGGACACGGTGTCCGCGGTGAGACGGTAACTGGGCAGGTCGGCGAAACGCACCCGCAACGCTTCGAGCTCGTCCGCCACGCCGTCCCAGGAACCCCGGCAGTACGCCAGAGCCGCCAGGTTCAACCGGCACCTGGACTCGATCAGGCCGGTGACGTCGTGCTCGGCCGCCTCGGCCAGCGCGGCGTCCAGCAGGCGGTACGCGGTGTCGTGATGCCCGGCCAGGCAGGCGACCTCGCCGATCGAGTCGTAGGCCACCACCTCCCACCGGTTCGTCGGACGGCCGCCGGTCCGCGCCACGACCTGCCCGGTCAGGCTCGCCCCGCGCGGGTCGCCGACGAGGGTCAGCACCATGGCGACCTTGCCGAGCACGGAGATGCGCCGCTCGGGCTCCGCGATCTCGGGCAGCCGTTCGAGCGCCAGGTCGAGCCAGCGCAGGTGCTCGGCGAGCGGGACACCGGGGGTTCTCGGCATGCCCAGGCCCACCATGGCGTACGCGGCCAGCACCGGTCGGTCGGCGAGATCGGCGACCGCCTCGATCATGGCCCCGCGGGTGAGCTCCGGCGCGGCGCCCCCGGCCTCCAGCTTCAGCCCGATGAGGTAGTTCAGCTCGCCGCGCACCGGTCCGGGCGGCTGGCGGGCGGCGGCGGCGCGCAGCAGGCCGATGAGCTCGTCGGCGCCCAGCGCGTAACCGCCCGCCCAGCCCAGTTTCGCCGCGAGCCTGCCCTCGCGTCCCGGGCCGAGGGGCGCGTGCCGCAGGACCGCCTCCAGCAGGCGTTCGGCCTCCGCGTCGTTGGCGAGGGCCACGGCCTGGTCGGCCGCCTTCTCCGCGGCGTCCACCCACGCGTCGTGCCGGCCGGCGTGACGGTGGTGGTGGGCGATCTGGCCGAGCGGCGTGGGATTCTGCCGCGCCACCGCCTTGGCCGCGCGGACGTGCAGGTCCTGGCGTCTGGGCAGCGGGATGCTCCCGTACACCGCCTGGACGGCCAGCGCGTGCCTGAAGCCCGCCGTGCCGGCGTGCTCGGCGAACAGGCCGCGGTCGAGGAGCTCGTCCAGGCCCTCGTGGGCGTCCTGCTCCGGTACGCGGCAGGTGGCCACGAGATCGGGCACCGGCACGGCCACCCGCAGCACCGCCGCGGCCTCCGCCACCGCCTGCGCGTTCGCGCTCAGGCCGCGCACCCGTTCCAGTACGGAGTCCCGCACCCCGGCCGGTACGCCCAGCTCGTCCAGCGTCTTGCGCGCCCACCTGGTACCGCGCTGGACCAGGACGCCGCGGGCCCGCAGCAGCGCGACCAACTCCTGGATGGCGTACGGCAGGCCCGACGTCCGCTCGCACAGGTAGGCGGCGAACTCGTCCGACACCTGCGCGGTGCCCAGGATCGCGGCCGTCAGCTCGTTCGTCCGGGCGGCGTCCAGCGGGGCCAGCACGAGGTGGGCATGGGCGAGCTCAGGACGTAACCGCGCAGTGAGCGCCCGCAGACCGGGACCAGCCTCCTCACCGCGGAACGTGAGCACGAGGACGAGCCCGGGCGGCGGGTCGGCGAGCAGGTAGCCGAGGAACTCGACCGTCTGCTCGTCGGCCCAGTGCAGATCCTCCAGCACCAGGACGACCCTGCCGAGCGCGGCGAGCAGCTCCGCGAGCCCGCGGAACACGCGATGCCGCAGCCCGGCGGGGTCGTCCAGCGGGCCGGGCTCGACCGGGAGGACGGCGGCGAGCTCGGGCAGCAGCGGGCGCAGCGCGCCGGTCACCGGCGACAGGCCGCCCTCGGGCAGCCTCCCGGCCGCGCCGCGCAACGCCTCGATGACGGGCCCGAGCGGGAACGGCTCCCGAATCTGCGGGCACCCACCGACGAGCGGCGGCCGATCAGGCGGCTCGGCGGCGGGTGGCGGCCGGTCACGCAGTTCGGCGGCCAGTTCGCTGACCAGCCGCGTCTTGCCGATGCCGGCCTCGCCCTCGATCATGACGACGGCCGGGGGACGCCGCACCGCCGCCCGCAGCCGCCGCAGCTCCACGTCCCGGCCGACGAGGACGGGCGAGATCACCCGCTCCGCCGCCATTTCGGCATCGTCCATAATCGAGCCATTGAAGCGCCGCACGCATCAAATGTCACGTCTGTCTTACCTGGCGGCTGATCCATGGGGCTCGGCCGCCGCGACGGGAGTGGCCGCGCGAGGCCGACGCGCCTCACGGCAGCGGCTCGCCGTGCTGGCCGGCCGGCTCGGGCACCAGCTCCTTGAGCCGCGTCAGGACGGCCTTGAACTCCTCCGAAATACCCCCTTATCGCCACGCAGGGCCCCTCTCGCCTCCAGATCTCATGATCCAGGGGGCCCGGTAACGCCGAGCCCGGTCCGTGGCCGATCGGCTCAGCGGCGGACGCGGTAGCGGATGTGGGTGGCCTCTGGGGTGTCGATCACCTGAATGATCTCCAACTCGATCTCCGACGGCAGGACGTCGAACAACCGGCGCCCCGCGCCCAGGAGTACTGGAATGTGGTGGATCTGCACTTCATCCAGCACCCCGGCCTCAAGGGCCTGTTGCACCGTGTACGCGCCACCACGAATCTGGACGTCCCGTTCCCCGGCGGCGGCCTTCGCCTGCGCCATCGCGCTTTCGATCCCGTCGTTCACGTAGGTCACCAGCGGATAGCCCCACCTGGCGGCCGGGCCGGGCGGCCGGTGGCTGGGGACGAAGATCGGCAGACCGCCGTGAGAGCCGCCCCAGTGGTCCATGAGCTCAGCGGTCCGCCGTCCCGCGAGGATCGCACCAGCTCCGTTCCATTCGTCCTGGAACTGCTTGACCGGCCCGGGATGCTGGTCCGAGTCGGCCCACTTGTGCAGCCGCTCCCCGTCGTCGCCGCCGAGGAAGTCGTTGGGATCGGCGATGTACCCGTCGAGGGACATCGACATGTCGAGCACTGATTTGGACATGGCCCACTCCTTGGTTCACGGCGTGGCCCCTCGGCCACAGCCTGCGCCCGGGGCCGGAGTCAACTGTGTCCCCAGAACACTGTGTACGGTAGAGACAGTTTTGGCGGATGGCAAGCGGGAGTCGACGTGGCGGTCAACGAGGATCCGAGGGCACTGGCCGAACTGTTGTGGGGCCTGCGCAAGCCGCGCAGCAGAGGTCCCAGGCCCGCCTTCGACCTCGCCCGGCTGGCCGACACCGCCGTCAAGGTCGCCGATGCCGAGGGCCTGGAGGCGGTCTCCATGCACCGCATCGCCGCCGAGCTCGGCCTCACCAAGATGGCCCTGTACCGCTACGTCAACGGCAAGACAGAGCTGATGGCCATCATGATCGAGGCGGCGGTCGGCACACCCCCCGACCTGAGCGGGACCGCCGGCTGGCGGGCCAAGCTGGAGGAGTACGCCCGCGGACTGTCCACCGTCTGGCGGCGCCACCCCTGGCTGCCGTCGGTCACCGTGGGCGATCGCGTCATGGGCCCACGCGAGACCGCATGGACCGAAACAGCCCTCAGCGCCCTCACCGACACCCCTCTGACCGAACGCGAACGGCTCGACGCCGTCATGATGGTGTCCCACCACATCCGCGCCACCCACCCGGCCGCCACCCAGGGCACTCAGACCTGGACGGACGGCAGCGCCGCCCCCATCATGCGCGACCTGCTACTCCTCAACGCCGGCCGCTTCCCGCTGCTGGCCACCACCGTGGCCATCCCCTCAACCACCACCACCCGCGAATTCGGCCTCCTCGCCCTCCTCGACGGCCTCGAACGCACCATCACTCAACGCACCCACGACAACGGCGACGAACAAACGGCTTCGCGCCCAGATCCTCCGTAAGCGGCGACCACCAGCGGGCCCCCGAACCCGATCTGCCCACCGACGGCCGGATTCCGGCTGGTCGCGACGATCAGCCTCGCCCTGCCCGCAGGCCCGACTCGGGGCATCGCGGCGAGATCGCCAAGCTGCTCCTCCACCGCGAGGCGCGAGGCCAGGAGGTGTCGCGGCTGCTGCCGGCCGCGTCGTAGCGGTTCACAACATGTCGGTGAGCGCGTCGAGGTCGGCCAGGCGTCCGGCGGGGGCTAGGCGGGCCGCCACGGCGACCAGCAGCAGCTCGGTGACGGCGATCTGGTGCGCGAGCGGCGCGATCGGCCCGGCGGCCTCGCGCGGCAGCCTGATCAGCACCTCCGCCCGCGCCGCGAGCGGCGACTCCCCGGCGTCGGTGATCAGCGCCAGCCGCGCCCCGCGGGCGCACGCGGCCTCGGTGAAGCGGGCCGTCGCGGGGGAGTAGCGCCGGAAGTCGTACGCGACCACGGCCGCAGAACCGCCCAGGTCGAGCAGCGTACGGGCACGCGCGGACGCCGAGTCGGGCACCCGATGCGCCCCCGGACGCAGGCCGGCGAGCTGCCTGATCAGGTATTCGGCGGCCAGCTCGCTGAGCGGCCCGCCGAGCGCCCAGACCGACGCGGCTCCGGCCAGCAGGTCGCCGACGGCGTCGAGCAGGGGCTCGGTGACGGCGGCGAGGGTGCTGTCGAGCCCGGCACGCAGGTCTTCGGCGGCCCGCTGGGTGCCGGGCGGACGGGCGACGAACTCGCGTAGGCGCGACCGGTCGCGGACGCCGTCGCGCACGGCCGCCTGGAACCCGGCGAATCCCGCGTACCCGAGCCGGTCGAACAGCCGGGAGGCGGTCGGCGGGCTGACCCCGGCACGCTCGGCGAGCGCGCGCAGCGAGCCGAGCGCGGCGAAGGGGTGGTCGTCGAGCAGCGCCCGCACGACGGCCCGCTCGCCCGGTGGCAGTTCAGGGTAGACCGCGCTGAGCCGGTTCGTCACCGGATCCTCATCCATGCTGACAAATGTTACACGTGGCGGAGTTAATGAAACGAATGTTACGGTCGCCGGTATGAGTACCTGGAACGGACTGATCGACAGCGGCTACCGGCGCTGGCTCCCGGTCACCACCGACACGCCCGCCGTCTCGCTCAACGAGGGCAACACCCCGCTGCTGCGCTCGGCGCACCTGTCCGCGGTGACCGGCTGCGAGGTCTGGCTGAAGGTCGAGGGCGCCAACCCCACGGGGTCGTTCAAGGACCGTGGGATGACCGTGGCGATCAGCAGGGCCGCCGAGGCCGGCGCCGAGCTTGCCGTGTGCGCCTCCACCGGCAACACCAGCGCCTCGGCCGCCGCCTACGCCGCGCGCGCCGGGCTGACGGCCGCCGTGCTCGTGCCGAAGGGGCGGGTCGCGCTCGCCAAGCTGGGGCAGGCGGTCCGTTACGGCGCGCGGATCGTCGAGATCGACGGCACGTTCGACGACTGCCTGCGCGTCGCCCGCGAGCTCGCCGCCCACCACCCGATCGCGCTGGTCAACTCGGTCGGCAACGAGCTGCGCCTGGCGGGGCAGCGCACGGTCGCCTACGAGATCGTGGACGCGCTCGGCGACGCGCCCGACATCCACTGCCTGCCCGTCGGGAACGGCGGCAACATCACCGCCACCTGGGGCGGCTACCGCGCCTACGAGCAGGTGGGGCTGTCCGGCCGGTCGCCGCGCATGTGGGGCTTCCAGGCGGCGGGGGCCGCGCCGCTCGTCCACGGCACGCCGGTCGCCGATCCCGAGACCGCGGCGAGCGCGATCCGCATCGGCAGCCCGGCCACCTGGGACGGCGCGCTCGACGCCCGCGACCGGTCCGGCGGGCTGATCGCCGCGGTGACCGACGCGCAGATCTTCGAGGCGTACGAGCTGGTCGCGAGGCGCGACGGCGTCTTCGCCGAGCCCGCCTCGGCCGCCGGGATCGCCGGGCTCCTCGACCAGCACGCCCGGGGCAACCTCGCGCCGGGCCGGCGGATCGTGATCACGCTGAGCGGCAACGGCCTGAAAGACCAGGACGCCTCCCTGCGCGGCGGCTACACCGCGACGGAAACCAGTTCGGCCACCTCGGCCGTGGCCCAAGCCCTCGGCCTCGCCGTCTGATCCCAGGCGCGCCCCGGCGCGTGCGCTGGGTGGGGCAGCACACCGCTGGCCGCCTACCTGTTCTGCCGGGGCCGGGAGATCACCGATGCGCGCGGGATTCCTGCGTCACTCCTTCGATCGGCCGCGGACGAGCGGCACGCGGATCCGTCTGCCTGTTCAGGTGATGGTGTGGTTCTCCCGAACCGGACGCAGGATGAGGGCACGGATGGAGCGGACCGTGGGTGGGCGGCCAGGCCGCTTCGGCCGACAGGTACGAGCGTGACGACGTCTCATCAGATCGCGATGCCGGCGTAAGACGGTGTCCGGGCGGGTGAGCAGCCGCAGCCGGCGGAGGACCTCGCGAGGCAGCCTGACCTGGGCGGATGTCATCATCGGCAGGCGTAATGACCCCGCCCGGAGGGAGGACACCGCGTCCAGTGCGGGCCGGTCGTCGGTGGCGGGCTTGCCGCCCACAGGTCCGATTTCCGCCGGATGCATCCTGTCGGGGGCGGACATGATGAGCGGATGATGGCAGAAGCAATGACGGATGACGGTCCGGCTTCGGGGGGCGACGAGGGCGGGAGCTCACTGGCAGTGCTGGAGAGGTTCTATCGGGCGGAAGTCGCCTATATCGCCGCAGGAGGCTTCGGCAAGGCCGATTTCGGTGAGCTTGCCGAGTGCCTGGACCCAGAGGTCGTGATGTACCAGGCGGACTCCCTGCCCTACGGGGGCATCTGGCGCGGACCGAGCGGCATCGAGCAGTTCATGGCCGCCATGAGCGAGGTATGGCAGTCCCTGGAGTTCCTGGAGCAGAAGTATGTGGTCGACGGCGACAGTGTCGTGGTCTGGAACCGCGGCATCCTGCGCGCCCGCGCCACCGGCCGGGCCTTGGAGACCTCGGTGATGCAGCTGATGACGATCAAGGATGATCGCATCACCGAGATACACCCGTTCTACCTGGACACTTCTGCGGTCCTGAACGCCCTACGCCCGGACGACGACGTCTAGCTGTTCTGTCCCGTGAGGTTGGGTACGCGGCCGGCTGGTGGCAGACCTGCCAGTGCGGACTGGCCGCGGTGGTGATTATAGGTGTGCAGCCAGTACGGCAGGACTTGGCGGCGTTCGATCTCTGAGGCGTAGGGCCGGGCGTAGGCCCGTTCGTCCAGCAGGGTGCGGTAGCAGGAGCCTTTGTCGGTCAGCAGTCTTGGGATCGACGTGTCAAGCATGTCCCGGGACAGGACAGGGATGAAAACATGACACAAGGCGTCGGGTTTCCGAGTGATCCTCAATGCACCGGTCGGCGCCGATGTGGGTGTGGACCGGGGGCCTCATGGATAGACAAGGACCTCAATGCGCGAAACGCCCGAAGAGCTCAAGGAACTCAAGGAGCTTCAGACTCTCCTCGAAGCCTCCCTGTCCCGCTCCACCTCGCACCTCCGCCCGATCGTCACAGCGAACACCCTGACCGTGGAGCAGATCACCCGAATCGGCACGGCGCGCAGCGCCGCCAAGGCCCGTCACCCGGCCGCCCGTCCTGCCGCCGGCGCCGCACACATGCGCGGTGAGGATCTGGGCGTGTCCACGCACGGCAAAGTGGAGATCCGCAACCCCGAGGACGGGAAGCCGGCGGCGGACCGGCCGTACCTGCTCGCGTACTCAGGCATCGACAAGCTCGCCGGGGTGTCCCGGTCTTGATCTGCGGCATGGGTCGAATCCGGACCGGCCAGGTGCCGAGGGGGCTGATCGAACGGCCGCGTAGTGGCGGAATCGACTTGTTCGACATGGATGGAGTCCGTCCGCCCGTGTTCTGCTGTGTTGCGAGAGGGTGGATCAAGGTTGACTGCGTTCGTACGGGACGTCGCCAGCATGGGGCGAGAGGCCATCGAGGTGGTGGGGGCTCGTACCAACAATCTGCGGGACGTGTCGGTGAGCATCCCCAAGGGGTGGCTCACCGCCTTCACCGGGGTGAGCGGCAGCGGCAAGACCTCGCTGGCCATCGACACCCTGCACAACGAGGCCCAGCTGCGCTACCTGGAGGGGCTTTCGCCGTTCGTACGGCAGTACATCACCCAGCGCAATCGGCCGAAGGTCGACCGCATCCTGGGACTCGGCGCGACGCTCGCGGTCGACCAGCGCCGCCTGAACCGCAACCCCCGGTCCACGGTCGCGACGATCACCGGCATCGACGGGCATCTGGGACTGCTGTACTCGCGCCTGCCGGGGATCGGCGCGGACCCGGCGGCGCAGAGCGTCAACGGGCATCTGACGACCGCTCATTTCGACCGCAACACCCCGGAAGGCAGCTGCGCGGACTGTCACGGCGTGGGCGGGCGCTGGCAGGCGCAGGAGGACCTCATCATCACCCGTCCGGAGCTTCCCCTCTTCGAGGGGGCCTCGCCCTGGTACGCCAGGTGGCGGTCGGGGGAGCACGCGTTCGTGCCGGCGCTCGCCGACAAGCGCGGCGTGGACCTCGGCCTGCCATGGCGGTCGCTGCCGGCGGAGTTCCGCCACTGCGTGCTGTACGGCACAGGTGAGGAGAAGGTCGAGGCGACCGTCGACATGACCAGCAAGAAGGAGACGGTCTCGGTGACCTACACCTCCAGCCAGCCGCTGCGGGGGGCGCTGGCCGAGGTGGAGCGGGTGTTCCTGAACGCCCAGACCGCCAGCGCCAAGCAGCGCTACCTGCCGTACATGCGCAAGCAGCCGTGCGGCACCTGCGGCGGCAGCGGGTACGACCAGGTGGCCCGGTCCGTGCGGCTCGGCGGGCTGACCTTTCCCGACCTGCTCCAGGTGGACGTACGGGAGGTACGCGGCTGGGCCGAGCGGGTGGCCGGCGACCTGGACGCCCGGCAGCGCGAGGTGGGTGAGCCGCTGCTGCAGGACCTGGGCCGCAGACTCGGGATCCTCGACCGCCTCGGCCTGGCCCATCTCCAGCTGTCCCGGAGCGCGGCGACACTGTCCGGGGGCGAGTTGCAGCGAACCCGGCTCGCCGCGCAGCTCAGCACCGAGCTCAGCGGCATCGTCTTCGTCCTGGACGAGCCCGGGACCGGGCTGCATCCGGCGGACAAGGCGCACCTGCTCGACATCGCCCTGGAGCTGCGCAAGGCCGGCAACACGGTGCTCCTGGTCGAGCACGACCCCGAACTGATCGCCCGGGCCGACTGGGTGATCGACATGGGGCCCGGCGCGGGCCGCCTCGGCGGTGAGATCCTGGTGTCGGGGCTTCCCGCCGACGCGGCCGCCCACCCTGCGTCACTGACCGGACGCTACCTGGCCGGTGAGGGGCCACGGCTGCGCCGGACCCGCCGTCCGGCCGGGGATGACACCGGCTGGGTGGAGCTGCACGGCCTGCGTGCGCACAACGTGACCGCAGACGTGGTGCGTTTCCCCGCCGGCCGGCTCACCTGCCTGACCGGGGTGAGCGGCAGCGGCAAGAGCAGCCTGCTCGGCGCGCTCGCGGCGAGCGCGGAGGCCGCTCTGAACGGGACGACGACCGACACCGTGCGACAGGTGACCGGCCTGGAGGGGTTCGACTGGGTCGCCGTCGTCGATCAGGAACCGCTCGGGCGCACGCCGCGATCCAACCCGGCCACCTACAGCAAGGCGTTCGACGTCGTCCGTAAGCTGTTCGCCGGTACCGACATGGCACGCGCACGTGGGGTCAACGCGTCCTGGTTCAGCTTCAACACCGCGGGCGGTGGCCGCTGCGAACCCTGCACCGGTTATGGCCGCAAGCTGGTCGACATGCACTTCCTGCCGGATGTGTGGGTGGTCTGCGACGCATGCCAGGGGCGGCGCTACACGCCGGAGGCCTTGGAGATCACGTACCAGGGACTGGCCATCGATCAGGTGCTGGAGCTGACCGTCGCCGAGGCGGTGGAGCAGTTCTCCGAACCCCGGCAACTCGCCGAGACCCTGGGAGCCTTGAACCAGGTCGGGCTCGGCTATCTGCAGCTCGGCCAGAGCGCCACGGAGTTGTCCGGCGGCGAGGCGCAGCGGCTGAAGCTGGCCTCCGCCATCCAGCGCGGCGCCGCGGGCCGCAAGGCCGGTCTTGTCGTTCTCGACGAACCCGTCTCGGGCCTGCACCCCTCTGACGTCCAGCGGGTGGTGGACGCGTTCGACGTGTTGCTCGACTCGGGCGACACCGTCGTCGTGGCCGAACATGACATCCCCGTCGCCGCGTCCGCGGACTGGGTGATCGACCTGGGGCCGGGAGCCGGTCCGGACGGGGGCGCGGTGGTCGCGGAGGGCACCCCGGACGCCGTCGCAACCGCGAACACCCCGACCGCCGGCTTCTTCCGGCGGTACGCGGCGGGCCTGCCGCTCCTGGAAGGGCCGCGGCTCGCCGGAACAGGTCGTCGGGGACGATGAGGCCGGTTCCGGCCGGGGCGGCTGGTGATGGGGCGCGAACGTGTCAGACGGCCGGGCGGCCGCAGGTGACGTCCTCACCGGGCAGGACACCGTCGACCAGGTAGCTGGTGACCTTGGTGTCGACGCAGGCGTTGCCCGCCGCGAGGTAGACGCCGTGGCGGAAGGCGTCGTTCAAGGTGATCATGCGGGAGCCGGTCAGCGCCCGGTGCATGGCCTGCTGGCCCGGATAGGGCGTCGCGGGGTCGCCGGCCGCGCCGACGATCAACGCCGGTACGGAGTTGCCGATCCTCGTGGGCGCCTCAAGCGGCTTGACCGGCCAGAACGCGCACGGGGAGATGTTGCGGGCGAGCGGCCCGAACAGTGGTTCGGCGGTGCGGTGCCGCTGGATGTCGCGGTAGTAGGTCGCCGGGTCGCGGGGTGCGGCCCGGTCACCGCACAGGATCGCCGTGCCCGCCCGGTCCGAGGCCTCTCCGGAACCGGTGAACAGGCCGTCGAGGAATTCCTTCAGCGAGGCGGGCGGCGGGGTCTCGCCGCCGCGGCTCAGCGTCCGCGCCTCCTCGGCGAGGACGGCATAGGACTGCGGGCCGTCGCTGTAGAGGCGTGCGAACAGCCAGTACGGCACGACATGGGCATCGACGCGGTATGCGCCGATCTTCACGGGATGCCGGTTGATCTTCTCCACGGTCGCCAGGACGGCGTCACGGGTCCCGCCCAATCCGTACTCCTTGTCATGTGACGCGGCCCAGGACGCCCAGCGCCGCAGCGCGGCGTCCATCGCGGGGGCGGCGCGTGAGAACATGCGCGGGCCGTACACCTGCGGGTCGACGGCGCTGTCGAGCACCACCCGGTCGGCCCGCGAGCCGAACATCTGCAGGTAGGTCGCACCCAGGTAGGTGCCGTAGGAGTAGCCGAGGTAGGACAGCTTCTGCTCGCCGAGCGCGGCCCGGATCACGTCCATGTCGCGTGCGGTGTTCCTGGTCGTGGCGTACGGCAGGGTCTGGAGATTGCCCTTGGCGCAGCCCGCCGCCAACTGTTCGGCCAGGCGCACCCCCTCGTCGAAGGTACGCCGGTCGGGTCCCGCCGAGCGGAGGAAGGTGTCGGTCTGCCACCGGCAGTTGATCGGGGTGCTGCGGCCGACGAATCGGGGGTCCATGCCCACCAGGTCGTAACGGGCCGCGACCTCGGGCATCGCCTTGCCCAGGAGCGTCATCGAGAGGCCGGCGCCTCCAGGGCCGCCGGGGTTGAGCAGCAAGACGCCGCGGCGCCGGGAGGAATCGGTGGCCTTGATCCGGGAGATCGCGATGGTGAGGGTCCGCCCCTGCGGTCTGCGGTAGTCCATCGGGACCAGGACGGTGGCGCATCGAGCACCGGCGGCGTCCATCTGTTCGCCCAGCTGATCGCCGGGTCCGGTTGCGCAGGCGCGCCAGGTGATCGTCTGATGGTGGAAGCGGTCCAGGGGGGTGGCCGCCTGCGCCGGTCCGGCGGCGCCCAATCCGATTCCGGCCGTGAGTGCCACTGCGGCAGCCGTTCCACTCTTGATGAGGAGCATGCGTCGTTCCTTGGTGAAGGGGTTGTTTCCTGCGGATCCGGCGCGCGTCGGATTTCGACGCTCCGGTAGTGATGTGTCCGGTCTCAGGGGTGCCCCCTGTTGATCACTGATCACCGGCTGTATTCAAAACTAGGGGCCTGAGCAGCCCCTGGACATCGTGCGGAAGGTCGATCCGGGCCCTGCCACCGGCACACCAACCGCCCGCTTCTCTGCAACCGCTGCCCTAACGACGACTCCTCCCAAAGGAGGACAAAGCGGGTCATGCTGGCGGCTACCTTCGTCTCATGAACGTGGTGCGACGATGGGGCCGCTGGTGGCGCGGCTTGCCGGTGATGGTCGCCGACAGCCTGCTGGCCGGTGTGTCGACCGCGCTGGCGGTGACGCAGGCCGCCTTGTCCGCCCATGACCCGGTCGTGCTGGCGTACCTGCTGGCGGTGCTCACCAGCGCGCCGCTGGTGCTGCGCAGGCGCCACCCCATCGCCGTCCTCGCGGTGATCACGGCGGGCCTGATCGGCTGCGGCCTGGCCGGCTACCCCAACGGATTCCAGGCCCCGCCGGTGCTGGTCAGCCTCTACACCGTCGCGGCCTACCGCCGGGAGGGCCACCGCGACGGCGTCGTGGCCCTGGCGTTGATGGCGGGCATCCTCGTTCCCGACCTCATCAGGTCCGGGCTGACCTTCGCGATCGTCAAAAGCCTGGTCGAGAACGCGCTTCAGCTCGGCGCGGCCTGGGCCATCGGGGAGGGGGTGCGCAGCCGCCGGCTGCGCCACCAGGACCTCATCGAGCACGCCCGCCACCTGGAGATCGAACGCGAGGAGAAAGCCCTGCGAGCGGTCGCCGAAGAACGCGTGCGCATCGCCAGGGAACTGCACGACGTGGTCGCCCACCACCTGTCGGTCGTGTCGATCCAGTCCGGTGCCGGCGGCCGCCTGATCGACACCGAGCCCGACGCCGCACGCGACGCATTCACCGCGATCGCCGCCACCACCCGCGAGGCACTGGCCGAACTCCGGAACATGCTGTCGGTCCTGCGCCTCACGTCCGACGCCGGCGAGGACTCCTACGCCCCGCAGCCGGGGCTGGCCCAGCTGGACACGCTGCTGGAACGCTCACGCCTGTCCGGCCTGTCGATCCGGCGGGAAACCTCCGGTCAGGTACGCCCGCTGCCGCCCGGCGTGGACCGGTGCCTGTACCGCATCACCCAGGAATCATTGACCAACGTGCTCAAACACGCCCCACACGCCGACGTGACCCTCACCCTGACCTACCAGCCCGCCGCGGTCACGCTGCAGGTCGGCAACAGCGGCCCGGCCACCACCGGGCACAGCGCCGACGGGCACGGCCTGATCGGCATGCGCGAACGAGCCACCCTCTACGGCGGCACCCTCACCGCCGGCCCACGTACGGACGGCGGCTTCACCGTGACGGCCCACCTGCCCGCCTCCCCACTCGCCGAGCCCGCTCTCGCCACGGCCCACCTGCCCGCCTCTCCGCTCGCCGACCCCGCTTTCGCCACGGCCCACCCGCGGCAGAGCGCACCACGACCCGGGGCACCCCGATGACCGGCCCCGACACCGGCCGCGGGACCATCCGCGTCCTGGTCGTCGACGACCAGGCCCTGGTCCGCGCGGGCCTGGTCGCCCTCCTCCGCACCGACGCCGCTCTCACGGTCGTCGGCGAGGCCGCCGACGGCCACGAAGCCATCGCCCAGGCCGCGGCGACCGCCCCGGATGTCATCCTGATGGACATCCGCATGCCCGACCTGGACGGCGTCGCCGCCACGCGCCACATCCTCGCCCACGCCGCCGGCCCGGCACCGAAGATCCTCATCCTGACCACCTTCGACCTGGACGAACACGTCTTCGCCGCCCTGCGCGCCGGCGCCTCGGGATTTCTGCTCAAGGACACCCCCGCCGACCAGATGCTGGCCGCGATCGCCACGGTCGCCCGCGGCGAGGTGCTGCTGGCGCCCAGCGTCACCCGGCGCCTGGTCCACCATTTCATCACCGCCCCCGAACCCGACCGGCGCCGGCCCGAGGAGCTCGCCCGGCTCACCAGCCAGGAAACCGCCGTGCTCCACCTGGTCGGCCAGGGCCTGACCAACCAGCAGATCGCCACCCGCCTGAACATCGCCGAGGCCACCGTCAAATCCCACCTGGGCCGCCTCATGACCAAGCTCAAGCTGTCCAGCCGCGCCCAAGCCGTGGTCATCGCCTACGAGACCGGCTTGATCGTCCCTGGAGCCGGAGACCGCACCTGATACCCGGCAACGCACCGGATCGGTCGCAGGTCGTCCCATCCTCCGGTTCGGGCAGGTCCGGTCTTCCGGCCACCGGGACCGCCGGACTATCATGGACGCCGCGCGCACGGATCCCCGCGATCTTTAAGATTTTCTGCAAGATCCGTTGCAGAACTCCTCGATGGACGCGTGCTCTCGCTCGCCAACAGACTCCCTTCCTGAGATCCACAGCGGACCCGACCGATCGGGGCCGCTTCACAGGAAGCGCGATCTATGGCGAATCGATCCCGGAGAGTGTTGCCCGCAGGGCTCGCGCTCGTCTTGGCCCTCGTGACGGCGGGCTGCAACGCGAACTCGCAGTCCACCTCGCAGTCCACCGAGCCCACGAAGGGCAGGAACGCGGCGCCGCTGGAGTCCGTGCCCAAGGGCGGGACTCTGCACTACCTCTCGCGGCGCGCGACCGAGTCCTTCGAGACCGCCAACGCGCAGATGGTGCCGACCAGCCGGCTGCGGTGGGTGCACCGCGGGCTGACGTCGTGGCGGACGCTCCCCGACAAGGACACGGTGCTCGTGCCGGACCTCGCCACCGACACCGGCAGGACGGACGACGGCGGCAAGACGTGGACCTTCACGTTGAAGGAGGGCTTGAAGTTCTCCGACGGCAGCCCCATCACCGCGCAGGACGTGAAGTACGGCATCGAGCGGTCGTTCGCGCCGATGTTCCAGGGTGGCCTCGGCTACCACAAGACGCTGCTGGTCGGCGGCACCGACTACGACGGCCCGTACGACGGCAAGGAGCTCGACTCCATCGAGGTCGCCGGTGACCACAAGATCGTCTTCCGGCTGAAGCGTCCGTTCGGCAACTGGCCGTGGATCGTCAGCATGCCGGCCTTCGCGCCGGTGCCGGCCGCCGCCGACACCAAGCCGGAGACCTACGGCGAGCACCCGGTCGCCAGCGGCCCGTACCAGGTGACGAGCTTCCGCAAGGGGGCGCAGGCGGTGCTGGACCGTAACCCGAACTGGACGGCCGACAGCGACCAGGTGCGGTTCGCCGGCCCGGACAAGATCGTCCTTGACATGGGCCTGAACAACGACACGATCGTGCAGCGCCTCATCGACGACAAGGGCGAGGACCGGACTGCGATCAGCAACGCGCTCATCTCGCCGTCGCAGTTCCAGCGGATCCAGTCCGACCCGTCGATCTCCGGCCGCATGGCCAACGGCCCCTCGGGCTACTTCCGCTACCTCGCCATGAACGTCAAGCGCCCGGGCCTGTCCGACGTCCGCGTGCGGCAGGCGATCAACTACGCCATCAACAAGGCCGAGGTGCAGAGCGTGTACGGCGGCCCGAAGTTCGGCGGCCAGATCGCCTCGACCATCATGACGCCCGGCATCCCCGGCTACACCGAGTACAACCTGTACGACGGCGGTGACACCGGCGACGTCGACAAGGCGAAGGAACTGCTCGCCGCCGCCGGCGTCTCCGACCTGAAGCTCACGCTGACCTATCCGACCGACGTCAGCGCGATCGAGGAGAAGGAAGCCCAGAGCATCAAGAACTCGCTGGCGCGGGTCGGCGTCAAGGTCGAGCTCAAGGGCCTGGACGCCAACACCTGGTCCGAGCTCATCTCGTCCGCCGACGGCGACTACGACATGACGACCAACGGCTGGGGAGCGGACTTCCCGAGCGGCATGAGCACCATCCAGCCGCTGTTCGCGTCGAGCGAGATCGGCAACGGCGGCGGAAACGCCTCGAAGTTCTCCGACCCCGAGGTGGACGCCGCGATCGACGCCGCGATCGCGGAGCCGGACCTCGACAAGGCCGCCAAGATGTGGGCCGCGATCGACAAGCAGATCATGGAGGACGCCCCGGTCGTGCCGATCCTCGTGCAGCGCACGCAGGCCCTGGCCGGTTCGAAGATCATGAACTACTTCGTCCCCGCCTACCCGCCGTTCGCGAACGAGTTGGTCGTCGGTGTCGATCGCTGAGATCCAGCAGGCGGAGGGCCGGGGCGCCTCGGTCCTCGGCCGCTTCCTCCGGAAGCGGTCCGGCGTCGCCGGCCTGGTCATGCTGGTGGTGCCGCTCGTCGCGGGGCTCTGCGCCCCGCTGCTCGTGCGGATGGAGGGACAGGACCCGAACACCTTGCACACCGACGTGCTCGACCCGGACGGCGGCCGTCCGCTGGGCGCCTTCGGTGGCGTCAGCGCCGACCACTGGCTCGGTGTCGTCCCGGTGACGGGTGTCGACCTGTTCGCCCAGATCGTCTACGGCATCCGCTCGTCGCTGTTCATCGCGTTCGGGGCGAGCATCCTGTCGATCGCCTTCGCCGCCGTCCTCGGTACGGCGATCGGGTACTTCGGCGGCTGGCTCAACGCCGTCGCGGGGCGGGTGATCGACTTCATGTTCGGTTTCCCGGGCCTGATGTTCGTCATCGCGATCATGGCGATCGTGCCGCCGGAGATGCCGCGGGGCCTGGTCCTCGTGCTCGTGCTGGCCTTCTTCGGCTGGACCGTCCCGGCCCGGATCATCGGCGCCCAGGCCGGCGCCGTCAACGCCCGCGCCTTCGTCGAGGCGGCGCGCGCGACCGGGGCCGCGCCCTGGCAGATCATCCGCCGGGAGATGCTGCCGCACCTCTTCGGCCTGGTCGTCGTCCTGTTCGCGATGTCACTGCCCGGCAACGTCAGCGTCGTCGCGGGACTGTCGTTCCTCGGGGTCGGCCTGCGTGGCGACGTTCCCGACCTCGGCAAACTGCTTTCGGACTCGCTGCCGTGGATCTACAGCGGCGCGGACGTCTGGTACATGCTCTTCCCGGGCGCCGTGGTGTTCCTGATCGTATTCGGCGCCACGCTCGCCGGTGACGCGCTCCGCGACGTCCTCGACGTGCGCATGGAGGATGCTGCATGATCGTCTACATTGCCCGCCGCATGGCCACCGCGGTGTTCATGCTCCTCGCGATCGCCTTCGTGACGATAGCCCTCTTCTTCGGGGCCTCGAAGGACCCGGCCCGCGCCATGTGCGGCAAGCCGTGCCCGCCCGAGACCCGGGCCAAGGTCAGCGCCTACATGCAGACCGACCAGAGCCCGGTGTGGCAGTACGCCCAGTTCGTGAAGGGCCTCTTCGCCGGCCGCACGTACGGCGAGGGCGCCCAGCAGGTGCACTGCCAGGCGCCCTGCTTCGGCTACTCGTTCCCGAACCGCAGCGACGTCACGACGCTCATCGCCGAGCGGCTGCCCGTCACGTTGTCGCTCGCGTTGGGCGCGGCCGTCCTGTGCCTCGTCGTGGGCATCGGCCTCGGCGCGTTGTCGGCGATACGCAAGGGCGGGATCGTGGACCGGTTCTCGATCGGCTTCGCGATGTTCGGGTTGTCGGTCCCGACCTTCCTCGTCGGCCTGCTCGTCGTCCAGGTCTTCGGCTTCATGCTCAACGCGCTGCCGTACTCCGGCTTCGTGCCGTTCTCGGAGTCGCCGGCGGATTGGGCCTGGCATTTGATCGGCCCGTGGATGGTGCTGTCGTTCATCCTCGCCGCCGGCTACATCCGGGTCACCCGCACGCAGCTGCTCAACGAACTCTCGGCCGACCACCTCGTCGCGATGACCGCGCGCGGCGCGTCGACCCGGCGGGTGAACCGGCACGCCGTCCGCGGCGTGATGGTGCCGGTCGTGGCGATGTTCGCGCTCGACGTCACCGCGCTCCTGGGCGGCTCGGCGATCGCGGAGAAGGTGTTCAGCCTGCACGGGCTCGGTGACCTGCTGCTGTCCGGCGTGAACGAGTCCGACCTGAGCATCGTCGTCGGGGTGACGCTCTTCTCCGCCTTCCTCATCATCGTCGGCAACCTGATCGCCGACCTGCTGATGCCGCTTCTCGACCCGAGGATCCGCCGTGCCTGACCCCGTACTCCAGGTCGAGGACCTGTGCGTCTCGTTCACCGGCGGCGGCCTCACCGCCGATGTCGTGCGGGACCTCTCCGTGAGGCTGGACGGCGGCCGCACGCTCGCCGTGGTCGGCGAGTCGGGGTCGGGCAAGACGATCACCGGCCGGGCGATCATGCGGCTCCTGCCGCGCGGGGCGAGCGCCCGGGGCCGGATCGTCGTCGCCGGCCGGGAGATGCTCTCCGCCGACGAACGCGAGCTGCGCCGGGCCCGCGGCTCCGACGTGGCCATGGTGTTCCAGGACTCGATGTCCGCGCTCAGCCCGTACCTCGACATCGGCGCGCACATCGCCCAGGCGGTCCGCCTGCACGACCCGTCGGTCACCCGTCGCGCTGCGCGGGCCCGTGCGGTCGAGATGCTCGACCGGGTCGGCATCCCCGAGCCCGCGGACGCCGTACGCCGCTTCCCGCACGAGTTCTCGGGCGGCATGCGGCAACGCGCGGTGATCGCGATGGCCCTGGTGAACCGGCCGGCGCTGCTCATCGCCGACGAGCCGACCACCGCGCTCGACGTGACGGTGCAGGCGCAGATCCTGGCCCTGCTCCGCGGGCT
>NZ_JBSFGJ010000157.1:0-19340 GCF_053596515.1 Nonomuraea sp. NPDC001684 | reverse complement strand
AGCCGATCCCGCCCAAGGGGCTGCGCAAGCTGCTGGGCAGGCTCGACGCCATGACGCCCGGCGAGATCGTGAACACCGGCACCTACCGGGCCGACCCTGTACGGCTCGCTGACCCGCGGCGCCCCCTGGCTGTTCGCCGGCTCGGCGGTCGTGCTGGCCGTCGCCTGGCGGCGCGGCCTGCGCGACAACGTGCGGGAGCTGCGCGAGGAGCTGAAGGCGGGCGCGGAGGTGCCGCGCCCGCGCCAGCCGTTCGTGCCCGAGCCGGAGGGCTACTTCGAGCCCAAGGTCTACGGCACCCCGCGCGGCGACGACTAGCCGGCGCGAAGGTCCTTGCGCAGCTCGTGCGGGAGCGCGAAGCGCATGCTCTCCGGCACCGACTCGACCTCGCGCACGTCGCCGAAGCCGTGCCCGGCCAGCCGCGCGAGCACCTCGTCGACCAGCTCCTCCGGCACCGACGCGCCGCTGGTCACGCCGACCGTGGTGACGCCGTCGAGCCATTCGTCCTGGATGAAGCCGGCGTTGTCCACCAGGTACGCGGCCTCGGCGCCGTAGTCCTTGGCCACCTCGACCAGGCGCTTGGAGTTGGACGAGTTCTCCGACCCGACCACGATCACGAGCTGGGCCTCGGCGGCGATCTCCTTCACCGCGACCTGCCGGTTCTGGGTGGCGTAGCAGATGTCGTCGCTCGGCGGGTCGATCAGGGTGGGGAAGCGCTCCTTGAGGCGGGCGACCGTCTCGGTGGTCTCGTCGACCGACAGGGTGGTCTGCGACAGCCACACGAGCTTGTCGGGGTCCTTCACCTGGACCTTCTCGACCGAGTCGAGGCCGTCGACGAGCTGGATGTGGTCGGGGGCCTCGCCCGAGGTGCCCTCGACCTCTTCGTGGCCTTCGTGCCCGATGAGCAGGATGTCGTAGTCCTGGGCGGCGAACCGCTTGGCCTCGTTGTGCACCTTGGTGACCAGCGGGCAGGTGGCGTCGATGGTGCGCAGGCCCCGCTGCCTGGCCTCCTCGTGCACGGCCGGCGAGACGCCGTGGGCCGAGAACACCACGATCTCGCCCTCGGGCACCTCCTCGGTCTCCTCGACGAAGATGGCGCCCCTGGCCTCCAGCGTCTTGACGACGTGGGTGTTGTGCACGATCTGCTTGCGGACGTAGACCGGCGCGCCGTACTGCTCCAAAGCCTTCTCGACCGCTACCACGGCTCGATCGACTCCGGCACAGTAGCCGCGCGGCTTGGCTACGAGTACTCGGCGGGAAGTGGGGGTCTGGGGCTCCATACTTCTTATGCTACGTGGAGCGGCCATCAGGGCTGCGCGTGCGTGGTCGCCCGCCGTTTGCCAGACTGGCCGTCCAATACAGACCTCCCAGGGAGACGTCATGTCCCTCAGCGACGTGATACGCAACATCGCCAGAACCGTTACCAACAAGGACGAACTCAAGGAGAAGGCCAAGGATCTGCCGCTGCTCGTCGTCCAGACCACGCTCAGCGCGGCCGGGCAGGCGCTGCTTGTGGTGGACCGGGTGAAGAACTCCATCAAGGGGCTCGGCACGAAGGAGGAGCAGGAGGAGGAGCAGGAGTCCCGTCCCTCCGCCGCCGCGCAGGTCGCCGCTCCCCCGGCCGAGGAGGAGAAGCCGGCGCGCAAGGAGCCGGTCATCTTCACGCCGCGCCCGGAGGCCGCGCCCAACGGGTCGGCCAAGAGCAAGCCGGACCCGGTCATCTTCGCCCCCGCGGGCAAGACCGCCGCCAAGCCGGAGACCGAGCCCAAGCCGGAGACCGAGCCGAAGACGACGACCGAGCCCAAGCCGTCGACCGGCTCCAAGGCGACGTCCGAGCCCGAGCCGGAAGCCGCCGCCGAGACGGAGGCCCCGGCGAAGGCCGACGCGCCGGCCAAGGCCGAGGTCAAGGCGGAGGTGGAGGCGCCCGCAGAGGCCGAGGTCAAGGCCAAGGCGCCGACGGAGGCCGAGCCCGCCGCGAAGCCCGCCAGGGCCGCCAAGGCCACGAAGACCGCCAAGAGCACGAAGGCCGCCGCGACCACCACGACCGCCAAGCCGGCCAAGCCCGCGAAGGCGACGAAGGCCGCCAAGGCCGCCGCCGAGCCCGCCGCCGTCACCGAGGTCACCGAGGAGCCCGCGGCCGCCGCCGCGCCCCAGGACGGCGTGCTCAAGGCCGCCGCGGAGGCCGTCACCGAGCCGGTCGCCCCCGTGGCGGAGCCCAAGGTCGTCCCGGACGACCTGGCCGAGCCGCTGCCCGGCTACTCCGAGCTGACCGTGGCCTCGCTGCGGGCCAGGATGCGCGGCAAGTCCGCCGAGCAGATCGGCGACTACCTCGCCTACGAGCGCGCCACCCAGGCCCGCGACGAGGTCGTCCGCATGTTCGAGAACCGGCTGGCCAAGCTGCAGACCGGGGAGTAGTCGTAGCGAACCCGTAGTCTTCCGCCATGACCTCGAAGACCACACCCGAGTCTCCCCTGCCGATCCGCACGGTCCTGCAGATGGTGGGCGGCTGGATCGGCAGACTCGGCACGGTGTGGGTCGAGGGCCAGATCACCGATCTGAGCGCGCGCGGCGGCACGGTGTTCCTGACCCTGCGTGACCCGGTGGCCAACGTCTCGGCCCGGGTCACGGCTCCGCGCGGCGTCTACGAGGCCGCCGAGCCGCGTCCCTCCGACGGCGCGCGGGTCGTGGTGCACGTCAAGCCGGACTTCTGGGTCAACAAGGGCTCGTTCGCCTTCACGGCGATGGAGATCCGGCCGGTCGGCGTGGGCGAACTGCTGGCCAGGCTGGAGCGGCTGCGCCGGCTGCTGGCCACCGAGGGGCTGTTCAACGCCGACAGGAAGCGGCGGCTGCCGTTCCTGCCGGGCACGATCGGGCTCGTCTGCGGGCGCGACTCGGCCGCCGAGCGCGACGTGCTGGAGAACGCCCGCCGCCGCTGGCCGGCCGTGCGGTTCAAGGTGGAGGAGGTGGCCGTCCAGGGGCCGTACGCGGTCGGGGAGGTCACCGAGGCGCTGCGCAAGCTCGACGCCGACCCCGAGGTCGAGGTGATCGTGGTGGCCCGCGGCGGCGGTTCGCTGGAGGACCTGCTGCCCTTCTCCGACGAGACGCTCGTGCGCGCGGTGGCCGCCTGCCGCACCCCCGTGGTCAGCGCGATCGGCCACGAGCAGGACAGCCCGCTGCTCGACCTGGTGGCCGACGTACGCGCCTCCACGCCCACCGACGCCGCCAAGAAGGTCGTCCCCGACGTGGGCGAGCAGCTCGCGCTGATCCGCCAGCTGCGCGACCGCGGGCGGCGGGTGCTCAACGGCTGGCTCGACCGCGAGATGTCCTGGCTGACGTCGGTGCGCTCGCGGCCGTCGCTGGCCGATCCGGTGCGCGAGCTCGAACGCCGGGCCGAGCAGGTCGACGCGCTGCGGGAGCGGGCCAGGCGGTCGCTGACCGGCTCGCTCGACCGGGCCGCCGACGACCTCACGCACCTGCGGGCCCGCCTGGTCGCGTTGTCGCCCGCGGCCACGCTGGAGCGCGGCTACGCGATCGTGCAACATCCGTCGGGCGAGGTCGTGCGCCTGGCCAAGGACGTGCCGCCGGGCTCCCCGCTGACGATCAGGCTGAGCGACGACCGGCTCACGGTCCGTACGGAGGACTAGGGCGGACTAGGACCCCCGCACGACGGCGGCGGCCAGGTCGGCGAGGCCGGCCTTGACGTCCTCCACCGTCATGCCGCGCTCCTCCCGCTGGAACTTGATCAGCCAGGCGGTGACCGGCGCGAGCAGCGCGTCGGCCAGGTAGGCGGCGTGAGCCCCCGGCCGGGCCGCGGCGAGCAGGCTAGCCAGATGCACCTGATGCACCTTGTACGGCCCGCTGTAGCGCACCTTGCCCGGCCCGTTCTCCAGCAGCAGGAACAGGTCCTGCTGCTCGACGATGCGATCGACCAGCGCGTGCAGGAACGCCGTGACCCGCTCGGCCGGCGGCGCGCCGGGCCCGAGCGGCGGCGGGCCGCTCAGGAACGCCGCCTGGAAGCGCCGCTCCCGCTCGTCGATCAGCGCGAGGACGAGCCCCGCGCGGTCGCCGAAGCGCCGGTAGACGGTGCCCACCCCGACGCAGGCGGCCTTGGCCACCTCGTCGAGCGAGAGCTCGTCGGCGCCGCGCTCGGCGATCATCGCGGCGGCCACCTCGATGATCTTCCGGCGGTTGCGCGCGGCGTCGGCCCGCTCGGGCTGGGCCTGCCCGACGACGGGCAGCAGGGGACGTGCGCACACGCCTGGAGCATAACCCCCTTGTGAACGGAGAGCTCTCCGGTATTCTCCGAATCGGAGAACTCTCCGATTATGAGGAGCTGAGGATGACCAACTCGTTCAACCAGCAGGTCATTGACGAATTCCGGGCCAACGAGGGCCGGGTGGGCGGCCCGTTCGAGGGCGCGTCGCTGGTGCTGCTCACCACGACGGGCGCCAAGAGCGGCAAGCCGACGACCACGCCGGTGATGTACCTGGCCGACGGCGACCGCTACGTGATCATCGCCTCCAACGCGGGCGCCGACAACCACCCGGCCTGGTACCACAACCTGCGCGCCAACCCCGCGGCGACCGCCGAGGTCGGCACCGAGACGTTCGAGGTGAAGGCGGAGTTCGTCGAGGGCGACGAGCGCGACCGGCTCTACGCCCGCATGGTCGAGATCGCCCCCGGCTTCGCGGAGTACGAGGCCAAGACCAGCCGCCGCATCCCCGTGGTGGCGCTCAACCGCACCGCCTCCTGACGGATCAGAAGGGGGCGTCGTCGGCGCCCGGCTCCGAGCGCCTCGCCATGGCGGCGGCGAGCTTGACCCGGGCGCCCTGCAGCCACTCCTCGCAGACGGCCGCGAGCCGCTCGCCGCGCTCCCAGAGCTCGATCGACTGCTCCAGGGTGAGCCCGCCCGTCTCCAGGCGGCGCACCACCTCGGTCAGCTCCTCGCGGGCCTGCTCGTACGAAGGTGTCTTCTCGTCTGCCACGGCCACCACCCTAGACGCCGCCGCGCCCGGCCAGCGTCATCCCTTGGCGCGCTGCTGCAGGAGCCCGGCCAGCTCGGTCAGCTCGGGCCAGTCGGCCGTGCCGGTGATGACGAGGGTGACGTCGGGGAGCACCCGCACGAGCGAGCGCTGGTTCTTGTCCTCGCGGAAACGCCTCTCCCACGTCACCCCGCCCACCTGCTGGCTGCCGGACGGCTTGGCGATGCCGGTCATGCGGTTGGCGAACTCGGCGGCCGGCTTCTCGTCGCTCTGGGCGAACATGGCGTGCTGCCGCTCGGCGGTGGCGTAGCCCAGGTAGAGCACCTGAGCGCCGTTCTCGCCCTTGGCGATCCTGTTGCTGTTGGGCACCCAGCCCGCCGGGTCCTTCTGCGGGGACCACACCTGGTAGGGCACGTCGTGCCCGAAGTTGGCGACGGTGATGGAGTAGTCGAGCCGCGGGATGTGCTCCTCACGGCTCTGCGGGGCGACGAGCATGAAGAGCCCCACGCCCGCCAGGCACACGAAGAGGGCTACCGCGTAGCCGTAGAAACTTTGGCTGAACCGTCGCACACTTGGCGAGGTTACCCGCTGGAGGGTGCGGTCGCCGAAGCGGCGGGCCTGATCTGGCCGATGATCGCCAGCACGTCGTCGACCATCGCGCGGTCGCCGGAGAAGACGATCTCGCTGACGGCCGCGGCCAGGGCGCCGGTGACCACGACGACGAGCGCGGGCTCGTCCTCGAACAGGGCGGCGTTGCGCTGGGCCCACGTGCGCAGCCGGTCGCGCATGACCACCTCGAAGCCGGGCGGGCCGTCGCCGCGCAGGAACAGGGCGGCCAGCTCGCGTTCCTCCAGGCAGCCTTCGAGGTAGGCGCGGGCGGCGTCGATGAACACCCGCATGGGGTCGCCCTCGGCGGCGGCGCGGGCCGTACGGGCGGCCTGCTTGGTGCGCTGGGCCTGGCGGGCCTGCCATTCCTCCCACAACGTGAGATAGAGGTCGGCCTTGCCGGAGAAATGGTGGTAGAGGCTGCCCACGCTGGCGTCGGCCCTGGCGACGACGTCCGTCACGCCGGCCTCGGCGAACCCCTTGGAGACGAAGACCTCCCGCGCGGCGGCCAGCAGCGAGCTCCGCGTCGCAGCCCCCCGCTCGGACGTGCGAGGCTGGGTCACCGCGTGTTCCACTTCGCTCATTCGATCTCCTCCACGGCGGGGGCGCATGTCCATGGTGGAGGCGAGATCTCCTACGCGCACGCGATATGGCGCAAAATCCGGTCTCCGTCATGCGGGGCACCCATATAGATATCCCTTTTCGCCGGTCCCTGACCATCGCGTGGCGGCCCTTGTGCAGAGAGCTGAGCCGGACTGGGCAGATTATCCCCCTCTGACCGGGAATAGACCGGCAACTACGATCGAGAGAGTTCTCAACGAGGAGGCTCATCATGTCCGATCAGACGTCGGTACCGGCAGCGCTCGCGACGGGCGAGCACGCCCCCGACCGCAACCTGGCGATGGAGCTGGTACGCGTGACGGAGGCGGCCGCCATGGCCGCGGCCCGCTGGGTGGGCCGCGGCGACAAGAACGGCGCCGACGGCGCGGCGGTCAACGCCATGCGCCAGCTGATCAACACGGTGTCGATGAACGGCGTGGTGGTCATCGGGGAGGGCGAGAAGGACCACGCCCCGATGTTGTACAACGGCGAGCGCGTCGGCGACGGCAGCGGCCCCGACTGCGACGTGGCGGTGGACCCGATCGACGGGACCAGGCTGACGGCGCTCGGCATGCCGGACGCGGTGTCGGTGATCGCGGTGAGCGAGCGCGGCTCGATGTACGACCCGTCCGCGGTGTTCTACATGGAGAAGCTGGTCACCGGGCCGGAGGCGGCCGACGTGGTGAACATCGAGGCGTCGGTGGCCGACAACATCAACGCCGTGGCCAGGGCCAAGCACTGCTCGCCGTCCGACGTCACGGTGGTCGTGCTGGACCGGCCGCGGCACGAGAAGCTGGTCAAGGAGATCAGGGAGACGGGCGCGCGGATCAAGTTCATCGTCGACGGCGACGTGGCCGGCGCGATCATGGCGGCTCGCGCGGGCACCGGCATCGACCTGATGCTGGGCATCGGCGGCACGCCCGAGGGCATCGTGGCCGCGTGCGCGCTGAAGTGCCTGGGCGGCGTGATCCAGGGCCGGCTGTGGCCGCGCGACGACGCCGAGCGCGCCAAGGCCGTCGACGCCGGGCACGACCTCAGCCAGGTGCTCACCACGAACGACCTGGTCAGGTCGGACGACGTGTTCTTCGCCGCGACCGGCATCACCCAGGGCGAGCTGATGCAGGGCGTGCGGTTCAGGTCGGGCGCGGCGGTGACCAGCTCGCTGGTGATGCGCGGCCGGTCGGGGACCATCAGGAAGATCGAGAGCGAGCACCAGCTCTGGAAGCTGCGCGCCTACAGCGCGATCAACTTCGACACGGCCGGCTGACCCGCCTCAGCGGCGGCGTCTGCGCCTGGGCGGTTCCTTGATCTTGATGTCGCCGGCGAAGTTCGTGGTGCGCACCTCGACCACGGGCCCGCCGGGCTCGACCGGCTGCCTGGTCAGGCGGACGGTCTCCCCCTTGGCGACCCTGATCACCTCAAGGTCCTCCGGCACGTGGATCTCCAGGCCGCCGAAGACCAGGGTGGCGTTGATGACGATCCGGCTGTTCTGCAGGATCGCGTCGCGGAAGTCCAGCTTGGTCGTGCCGAACATGGCCGTGACGTCGAGCTCGGCGGGCACCACCCAGCGCCCGCCGCGCTGCTCCTTCTTGAAGATGGCCGACACCGGCCGGCCGTCGAGGTTCAGCGGCTGCTCCTCGGCCGGGAGCAGGTCGGCGGTGAGCCCGGCGAGGTCGCCGAGCGTGCGCGCGGAGTAGACGACGCCGAGCCGCTCCTCCAGTTCGACGAGGTCGAGCCGACCGTCGGCGTGGGCGTCCTGGAGCACCTGCGCGATGCGTTCTCGGTCGGCGTCGGAGGCGCGCAGCTCGTGCGGCTGCGGCAGGCCGGGCGCGGCCGGTGCGCGCCGGGACGTCACGAACTCCTCAGCAAGCCGCTCTCCGACTTCCTGCAGCTTCGGCAACCACGATCCCGCGCGTTCGTTCACACTTCTGACGATATCCGGCGGCCCGGGTATTCGCTCGCCCAAGAGCGGACCAACAGGGCGCACATCGGCGAATCCACCCGAGCAACGCGCCGATCTCCCGACCTGGCTCTCCGTTCGCCTCGGCGTGCCGGTGACCGTGCGCCGGAATCGTCCGGTCGGCGTGCCGATGCCTGTGCGCCGGAATCGTCCGGCGTTTCCCGCCGTTGATCCACGCGACAGGCTTCTGACCGCTGATCCCGGGAGGCGGGCGTGCACCAACCGGCGCGATGGGGGCTCGGTGCGGCGGGGGTGGGCATCGCCGTGATCGCGGGCCTGGATCTGACCAGCCTCGACGAGACGAACCCGTTCAGGCGCACGATCAGCGAGCACGGCCTCGGCCCCGAAGGGTGGATCTTCGGGCTCGCCGTGGGGCTGCTCGCGGCCGGGTCGGCGGCCATCGGCGTCTCGCTGGCGCGCAAGCGGCTGGCCGGGGCGGTCGGCACGGTCGCGCTCATGGCCTGGAGCGTGGGGCTGCTGCTGACGGCGTCGTTCCAGAAGCACGACTGGGCGGTCGGGCCGAGCACGAGCGGCAGCATCCACCGGGTCGGCAGTTTCGTGGCCTTCCTCAGCCTGCCGCTCGCCGCGCTGGTCATCGCCCGGCCCTGGCGGCAGCGGGAACGCCGCAGGTCGGCGATGGTGGCGTTCGGGCTGGGGGTGTGCTCGGCGCTGTGGGTCGTGGGCATCGGCGCGGCGGTGCTGATCGGCGCCCGCCACGGGCTGCCGTGGTACCGCGTCATGCCCCTCGGCCTGGTCGAACGGGGGCTGGCGGTGACCGAGGTGGCCGCGTTGCTGGCCCTCGGGGTGTGGGCGGCAGGACGGCTGGCGGAGGCCGAGCCCGTGCGGGCGGTCAGGCGGGCCGTAGAGCGGCGATGAGGTCCTCCACGTAACCGCGGAAGACGGCCGCCATGTCCACCTGGCCGGGGTCGATCAGCCACTGGGTCTGCAGGCCGTCCATCATCGCGATCAGGCGGTCGGCGTGGGCCTCGGCGTCGAGGCCGGCCCGGAACTCGCCGCGCTCGACGCCGGCGCGCAGCGCGGCGGCCACGTCGGCGCGCAGCCGCCGGTAGCGCCGCCTGGCCCACTCGTGGCCGGGGTGACCGGGGGTCACCGCCTCGCCGCTGATCACCGAGAAGAGCTGGACGAGGCCCGGCACCCGCGCGTTGTGGTCGACGACGTCGGCCAGGGCGCGCAGCGCGGCGGCGCCGCCGTCGTGGCCGTCGTGCCCTGGCCCGAACCTGCGCCGGTCGAGCTCGTCGCGGTAGTCGAGCACCGCGACGAGCAGACGCTCTTTGCTCCTGAAGTGGTGGAGCAGCCCGGCCTGGGAGAGCTCGACCCGCTCGGCGATGCGGGCCAGCGAGGCGCCGCGGTAGCCGTGCTCGGCGAACTCCAGCAGCGCGACCGCCAGGATGCGCTCCTTGCGCGCCTCGCCGGTCGCGTAGCCCCGTCTCACCCAGGCACCCTATCCGCCGGATCCGACCCTGGCGTACGGCCCTGAGCAGCCGCTAACCTGACTCCGCCTCACGTTTGATTCCCCCCCGATCAGGAGGCCGTCGTGCCGTCCCCGCGTGATCGTCAGGCCCGTACCGCCACGTACGTCGTGTACGGCGTGCAGGGCCTCTCCTTCGCCACCCTGCTCGTCCAGGTGGCCAGTCTCCAGACCGAGCTGGAGCTCACCGACGGGGCGCTCACGCTCCTGCTGCTGATCGTGCCCGTCTTCGCCGGCGTGGGCAGCGTCGGCGCGGGCACGTTCGCCGCCCGGTACGGCAGCAAGCTGCTCCTGCGGGTCGCGCAGCCCGCGGTGGCGCTCGCCGTGGTGCTCACCGGCCTCGCGCCCTCGGTGCCGCTGGCCGTGCCCGCGCTGCTGCTGTTCGGCCTGGCGGTCGGCGCGGTGGACGCGGGCATGAACATGCAGGGCGTGGCCGTCGAACGCCGGTACGGCACCGCCGTGCTGAACGGCTTCCACAGCGTGTGGAGCGTCCTCAGCCTGGCCGGGGCCCTGTGGGCGGTGTTCGCGGCCGGCCGGGTCTCGCTGGCGGTCACGATGGCGATCCCCATGGTCCTGGCGGTGGCCGGGTCGATCTACGCCGGGCCGAAGCTGTGCACGATCGCCGAGGAGAAGGTCGAGAACGTCGTCGAGGCCGCGACCGGCAAGTTTCCCTGGCGGCCGATCATCCCGCTCTGCCTGGCGATGGGCTTCCTCTACATCGGCGACGCGGCGGTGTCGAACTTCGCGACCGTCTTCATGGGCAAGGCCCTGCTGGCCCAGGACAGCGTGGCGAAGCTGGCCTACAGCGTCTACCAGGGCGCGACGCTGGCGGTGCGGCTCGCCGGCGACGTAGCGGTCCGCCGCTACGGCCCGGCCGCCATCGTCCGGCTCGGCGGCGCGCTGGCCACGCTGGGCTTCCTCGGCGTCGTGGTGGCCCCGAACCAGCCGCTGGCGATCGTCGCGTTCGGGCTGACCGGGCTGGGGTTGTCGGTCGTCGCGCCGCAGTCGTTCTCGGCGGCGGGCAAGCTGGACCCGGCGGGCACCGGGGTGGCCATCGCCCGGGTGAACCTCTTCAACTACGTGGGCTTCATCGTGGGAGCCGCGCTGATCGGCGGCATCGCCGACGCCACGGACTGGCGGGTGGCGTTCGTCGCGCCGCTGCTGCTGGCCGGCGTGATCATCGCGCTCGCGCCGGGCTTCGCGCCCCGGCGGGCCGCCGCGCAGGCGTGATCCGCGAGCCTCCTCAGCCGCGCACCTCAGCCACCTGGACGGGACGCGCTTCGCGCAGCGACAGGTCGGCGGCCTCGGCGACGTACAGGGCGGCCAGGGCGTCCTCGACCGAGCACAGGCCCTCGCCGCCGCGCAGAAAGGCGTCGATCTCGGCCGCGTAGGCGGGGCCGAACCTGGCGACGAAGTCGGGCCAGGGCGGCCCGGGCGGCTGCAGGCCCTCGGCGCTGCGCAGCGGGGCGCGCGGCCCGAGCCCGGCCACCTGGGTGCCCTTCGTGCCGGCCAGCTCCATGCGCACGTCGTAGCCGGCGCCGTTGTAGCGGGAGCCCTGGAGGGTGGCCAGCGTGCCGTCGTCGAGGGTGAGCAGCGCGGCGCTGTTGTCCACGTCGCCGGCCTCCTTGAAGAACGCCGCCCCCCGGTTCGCGCCGGCGGCGTGGACGGAGACGACCTCGCGCCCGGTCACCCAGCGCAGAACGTCGAAGTCGTGGACGTGGCAGTCGCGGAAGAGGCCGCCGGACAGCGGGACGTACCCGGCGGGCGGCGGCGCGGGATCGGCCGTCACCAGGTGGACGCGGTGCAGCTCGCCCAGCTCGCCGGCCCGCAGCGCCGCGCGGGCGGCCTGGTAGCCGGGGTCGAACCTGCGCTGGAACCCGATGCACACCCGCCGGCCCGCGCTCGCCTCCAGCACCTTGACCGTCTCGGCGACCGTGCCCGCCACCGGCTTCTCGCACAGGACGGGAACGCCCCGCTCGCACGCTCTGATCAGCAGCTCGGCGTGCGTGCTCGTCGGCGTGGCGATGACCACGGCGTCGGCCCCGAACGGGTCCCCCGGCCTGCCGTACGGCGAGGTCCTGACCGGGTCGGCCACGATCAGCTCGTCGACCAGGGGGTGCGCGGCCAGGTTCGCCGCGTGGAACGCGCCGATCCGGCCCAGGCCCAGCAGTCCCACCCGCATGCCGCCTCCAATGCTGCTTTCCGCCTCAGTCCTTGATATGTCCGGACATGCGGACTTTTAAGCCTTGTACGGCCTCTGCCGCCTGATGCACCGGCAGCCGGGCGAACCCGACCACGACCGCCGGCGGGCCGGGCGAGAACCGCATCGGCGCGACCGGCTCGGCGGCCAGGCCGGCCTCCTCGGCCGCGCGGACGACCCGCAGCTCGTCCCAGCCGTCCGGCAGGTCGAGGTAGACGTGCAGCCCGGCCTGGATGCCCCGGACGCGGATCTCCGGCAGCTCCTCGGCCAGCGCCCTGACCAGGGCGTCCCGGCGGCGGCGGTACTCCCTGCGCATGCGCCGCAGGTGTTTGTCGTAGCCGCCGGTGCGCAGGAAGTGGGCCAGCGCGTACTGCTCGATGACCGGGGAGCCCAGGTCGAGCTCGCTCCGGGCGCGGCGGATCGCCTCGGCCAGGTGGGCGGGCGCGGCGACCCAGCCGAGCCGCAGGCCGGGCGCGAGCGACTTGCTGACGCTGCCGGTCAGGATCACCCGGTCGGGGGCCAGCCCCTGGAGGCAGCCGACCGGGTCGCGGTCGTAGCGGAACTCGGCGTCGTAGTCGTCCTCCAGGATCGTCCGGTCGCCCGCGCAGGCCCATTCCATGAGCGCGGCCCGCCTGGCCGGGGAGAGCACGACGCCCGTCGGGTACTGGTGTGCGGGCGTGACCAGCGCCGCCTCGCCCTCCATGGCGCCGGTGACCAGGCCCTCGCAGCCCACGGGCACCGGCACCAGGCAGGCCCCGGCCCGTTCCAGCAGCGGGACCTGGCGGCGGCTGGTGGGGTCCTCGACGATCAGGCGCAGGCCGCCGCGCCGGGCCAGGACGTGCAGCGCCAGGCTCAGCCCCTGCGCCACACCGCCCACGACGACCAGATTGTCGGGATGGACGTCGGCCGCCCTGACCCGCCGCAGGTAACCGGCCAGCTCCTCGCGCAGCTCCGGCACGCCGCCTGGGTCGCCGTAGTCGAGCGCGTCGGACGGCACGGTGGCCAGCACGTGCCGGACGGCCGCCGACCACCGCTCCCGGGGAAAGTGCCCCAGGTCGGGGGACGTGGCCCGGTGCCCCTGGTACGGTCCGCAGGCGCCGCCGTCGGCCACCGGCCACGGACGGGCGGACCGGACGGCGCCCAGCGGGGCCACCTCCGTCCCGGCCCCCACCCGCGAGACCAGGAACCCCTCGGCCACCAGTTGCTCGTACGCCTCCACCACCACGCCCCTGGAGACCTGGAGGTCGGCGGCGAGGTCGCGGGTGGCGGGCAGGCGGGTGCCGGGCACGAGCCGCCCGAGGCGCACGCCCTCGCGCAGCTCGGCCGCGATCTGCCCAGCGATCCCTCCCGCATCCCGATTGATCTGGATGTGCAGGTCGGCCATATTGGTCCTGTCATATAGCGGCCTATTGGACTGTTTGCCCGAACCATTGTCTCCCTACGATCCTGCACATGAGAAACGGAATCGCCGGAGCCGCCACCGCCATGTTCCTGGTGGGCACCCTGGCCGGAGTGTCCGGCCTGATCGGCTCCTATCCCGTGTACGGCGGCCAGGCCGTGCGCTACCTCGCCGCGGCGGTCATCCTGCTGGTCGTCACCAGGGCGCTCGGCCTGCGGTTCGTCCGGCTGACCGGGCGGGAGACCCTGTACCTGGGCGGGCTCACCCTGCTCGGGCTGGTGGTCTTCAACATCTGCGTCGTCGAGTCCACCCGGGCCTCGGGGCCGGCGCTGGTGGGCACCGTCCTCGGCACCGTGCCGCTGGCGCTGGCGCTGGCCGGCGGGCGTCCGGCGCCGCGGCTGCTGGTGGGGGCGTCGGTGGTGGTGGCCGGCGCGACGCTGGCGACCGGACTGGGCAGCGGGAACCCGACCGGCCTGCTGTGGGCGCTCGGGGCGCTGGCGGGCGAGGTGAGCTTCTCCATGCTGGCCATCCCCCTGCTGCCGAAGCTGGGGGCGATCCGGGTGTCGGCGTACTCGACGGCGCTGGCCGTGCCCATGCTGGCCGTGGTCGGCCTGGTCCAGGAGGGCTCGGCCATGTTCAGGACGCCGACCGCGGCCGAGACGCTGGGCTTCGTGTACCTGGCGGTCGTGGTCACGGTCGTGGCCTTCTTCCTCTGGTACACCTCGCTGCCCAGGCTCGGCCCCGGGACGGCCGGGCTGTTCGCCGGGCTCATCCCGGTCGGCGCGATCGTGACGGGGCTCGCGCTCGGCATCGCGACGCCGAGCGTCTACGACCTGGCGGGGGCCGGTCTGGTGATCGTCGGCATCCTGGTGGGGCTCACCGCGCGGCGCTCGCCGGAGCCCGTGCCGGCCCCGGGATGACCACCTGACGGGGGGCGTACCCTCTATGGACATGGACTTCGACTACACCGATCTGCTTCCCCTGGGCGCCGATGAGACCGAGTACCGGCTGATCACGTCGGAGGGGGTGCGGAAGGTCGAAGCGGCCGGGCGTACGTTCCTGGAGGTCGACCCCGAGGCCCTGCGGCTGCTCACCGAGACCGCGGTCCACGACATCTCCCACTTCCTGCGCACGTCGCACCTGGCGCAGCTGCGCAAGATCGTCGATGACCCCGAGTCCAGTGGGAACGACCGGTTCGTCGCCCTCGACCTGCTGAAGAACGCCTCGATCTCGGCCGGCGGCGTGCTGCCGATGTGCCAGGACACCGGCACCGCCATCGTCATGGGCAAGCGCGGCCGCCACGTGCTGACCGACGGCCGCGACGCCGAGCACATCTCGAAGGGCGTGTACGACGCCTACACCAAGCTCAACCTGCGCTACTCCCAGATGGCCCCGCTGACCATGTGGGAGGAGAAGAACACCGGCAGCAACCTGCCCGCCCAGATCGAGCTCTACGCCGAGGACCCCCACGGCCACGCCGACGAGTACAAGCTGCTGTTCATGGCCAAGGGCGGCGGCTCGGCCAACAAGTCGTTCCTCTACCAGGAGACCAAGGCGGTGCTCAACGAGAAGCGCATGCTGGCCTTCCTGGAGGAGAAGATCCGCTCGCTGGGCACCGCGGCCTGCCCGCCGTACCACCTGGCCGTGGTGGTGGGCGGCACCTCCGCCGAGTTCGCGCTCAAGACCGCCAAGTACGCCAGCGCCCGCTACCTCGACTCCATCCCCACCGAGGGCTCGCCCTCCGGGCACGGCTTCCGCGACCTGGAGCTGGAGGCCAAGGTCTTCGAGCTGACGCAGAAGCTCGGCATCGGCGCCCAGTTCGGCGGCAAGTACTTCTGCCACGACGTGCGCGTGATCCGCCTGCCCCGGCACGGCGCGTCCTGCCCGGTGGCCATCGCGGTGTCGTGCTCGGCCGACCGCCAGGCGCTGGCCAAGATCACGGCCGAGGGCGTGTTCCTGGAGAAGCTGGAGACCGACCCGGCCCGCTTCCTGCCGGAGACCACCGACGAGCACCTGTCCGACGACGTCGTCCGCATCGACCTCAACCGGCCGATGCCGGAGATCCTGGCCGAGCTGACGAAGTACCCCGTCAAGACGCGGCTCTCCCTCACCGGCCCGCTCGTCGTCGCCCGCGACATCGCGCACGCCAAGATCGCCGAGCTGCTCGACGACGGCGGCGAGATGCCGCAGTACCTCAAGGACCACGCGGTCTACTACGCCGGCCCGGCCAAGACCCCCGAGGGCTACGCCTCCGGCTCGTTCGGCCCCACCACGGCCGGCCGCATGGACTCCTACGTCGAGCGCTTCCAGGCGGCGGGCGGCTCGATGGTCATGCTGGCCAAGGGCAACAGGTCCCGGCAGGTCACCGAGGCGTGCCAGAAGTTCGGCGGCTTCTACCTGGGCTCCATCGGCGGCCCGGCGGCCCGGCTGGCCCAGGACTGCATCAGGAAGGTGGAGGTGCTCGAATATCCCGAGCTGGGCATGGAAGCGGTGTGGAAGATCGAGGTCGAGGACTTCCCCGCCTTCATCGTCGTCGACGACAAGGGTGAGGACTTCTTCACCGACCGCACCGGGCCGGTGCTGAGCATCGGGCGCAGGTAGGGCCCGAGCGCGTCGAAGGGTGCCGGGCGGCGGTCGAAGCCCCTCGGCACCGGACGACGGGGGGTTGCCCCCGGGCGTCTCAGGCCGCGACGGCGGCTCGGTGGGGGGCGACGACGCTGCCGTCAGGCAGGAGCAGACCCGTGTCCTCGAACAGCACCACGCCGTTGCAGAGGAGGCTCCAGCCCTGGTCGGGGTGGGCCGAGATCACGTGCGAACGCTCACGGTCGGGCGAGTCCGCACTGGGGCATACGGGAAAGTGACTGCACATCATCGCGCACCTCTCAGATGGCGCTCCTGCTTCCTGATGTTCAAAAGGGCAACTGTCGCCCCGACGGCGTGCGAAGGTCCAGGGTGGCGCCGACCGGCTTCCTCGGCCGGCGGCGAACCTGTGTCTGGCGCATCTCCATCACGTCCTTCAACTTCTGTCGTCAGTGGTGGAACGTCGGCGTCCTACCCAGTCTCAGGGCCGGCACCGACAGTTTCAGCTGCTCGCGGGTTCTCGCCTGGTCTCATGTCCTAACCATGCCCCCGTCCCCTTTCGGCACCCTTACATCTTGCTGACGGCGTGCCGTGGTTCCTGTCAATCAGCCTGCCGTACGCGGGAAAGTGCCCTACTAGGCATCATGCACATTTATCGGGGAGAGAGGTGTGCCGAGCGTCACAGTCGCTCTGACGTGCGGTAATACAACAAAGCGCGCATCCCGGGCAGGAATGCGCGCTGTGTCGACGTGTCAGGCGGCGTAGGACGGGTAACCGTAGCCGACGACCTGCGAGGTCGGCCGGACGCGCTCCTCGACCTTGCCGTTGCCGGTGTTGCCCTCGATCGTGGAGATCGTGCCGTCGCCGTTGTCCTTGACGACGAAGCCGACGTGCTGGATGTCGCTCAGGCTCTTGCTGCCGCTCCAGGAGAAGAAGACGACGGCACCCGGCCTGGCCTCGGTGCCCCAGCGGTCGTTGGCGGCGAACCACTTGGCGTGGGTCACGGTGTAGGCGTCCCAGCCGACCTGCGGGCGGGCGCCGGTCTGCTCGCCGACCCAGGAGACGAACATCGAGCACCAGGCGGCGTTCAGGTAGTCCTGGCGGCTGCCGCCGTCGCGGGCGACGGTCTCACCGGCGCGCTGCGAGTCGGCGTACCACTTCTGGAACTTGGTGCCGCCGCCGTTGGCGTCCTCGGAGGTGCCGACCTGGGCGCGGGCGGTGGCCAGCACCTGGGCGGCGGTGACGTTCACCCGGCCCTGGGCCGAACCCTGCGCGGCCGACCGCTGCGCGGCGGTCTGGGCGTCGGTCCGGTGCGCGGTCGCGGCGCTGACGGCGGCAGTGGTGCCCAGCGCGGTCACGGCGATGGTCGCGCCGAGAGCGAGCTTGGCGATATGGGACGTGGTCATCATGGCGTGCTTGGCCATCGGGGGGTGCTCCTTTGCTCACCGTCCGCGCATGAGGCACGGCGGGTCACAGGTGTGAATCCTGCGATGGGTGATGACGACAGATCTGCGGGGGCGCCTCGACACGGCTGCCCTGCCGTCGCGTACAAACAGGTACAACAGCGCCCTGACCTGGGTAATTCCCACCCCAAGAAATCCCCACAGGACGCCTGTGCGCGGACGGCTCATGCCGTCCGCGCACAAACTGGACCCAACTGACTCTCGCCACGATGCCAAGGCGAGACCTAGGTCGCAAGTCTGATGCACTTGCGAACTAGTTGCAATAGTGTCCTCCAGAGATCTACTTCGAGAGGACGGCCCCATGGGCGACTACACCCTTCCCGACATGCCGTACGACTACGGCGCACTGGAGCCCGCCATCACCGGCGAGATCCTGGAGCTGCACCACGCCAAGCACCACGCGGCCTACGTCAAGGGCGCCAACGACACGCTCGACCGCCTGGCCGAGGCCCGCGACGGCGGCGACTTCACCGGCCTGGTGGGCCTGGAGAAGACCTTCGCCTTCAACCTGTCCGGCCACGTCCTGCACTCGATCTTCTGGGAGAACCTCTCCCCCGACGGCGGCGACCGTCCCGACGGCGCGCTCAGGGCCGCCATCGACGAGCATTTCGGCACGTTCGAGGCGTTCCAGAAGCAGCTCACCACGGCCACGGCGTCGGTCCAGGGCTCCGGGTGGGGCGTGCTGGCCTGGGAGCCGCTGAGCCGCCGGCTGGTGGTCGAGCAGATCTACGACCACCACGGCAACGTCGGAATGAACACCACGCCGCTTCTCGTGTTCGACGCGTGGGAGCACGCTTACTATCTGCAGTACCGCAACGTGCGCCCGGACTACGTCGAGAAACTGTGGGGCCTCGTCAACTGGGCAGATGTGGCCCGGAGGTTCGCTGACGTAACGAGTCAGGCGGGTTGACTTAAGTTCGCAACAATTTATCGGCCCCGCCTCTACTGGTCGGTTTACACAAATAGGTAAGCTGCCTGGCATGCGTGCGCCCTCCGGTTACCTTCTCGCCGCGCGCTATCGGCTTGTGGAGCCGGTTGGTCGCGGCGGCATGGGCACCGTTTGGCGGGCGCATGACGAGTTGCTCGACCGCGACGTGGCGGTGAAGGAAGTACGGCTGCCCACCGTCCTCGACGAGGAGCTGCGCGCGGAGTTGTGCGCCCGCACCGAGCGCGAGGGCAGGGCGACCGCGATGGTGGCCCATCCGTCGGTCATCACCGTCTTCGACGTCGTGACCGAGGACGACCGTCCCTGGATCGTGATGGAGCTGCTCCGGGCCAAGTCCCTGGAGCAGCTCATCCAGGAGCACGGACCGCTCCATCCGCGCCGGGCCGCCGAGATCGGCCGGCAGATCCTCGGCGCGCTGCGGGCCGTCCACGCCAAGGGCATCCTCCACCGCGACGTGAAGCCCAGCAACGTCCTGGTGACCGAGGACCGCGCCGTGCTCACCGACTTCGGCCTGGCCGCGCTCGAAGGCGACGTCTCCATCACCCAGGCCGGCATCGTGCTCGGCTCGGCCGGTTACATCGCCCCCGAACGGGTTCTCGGCTCCAAGGCCAGCCCCGCGGGCGATCTGTGGTCGCTCGGCGCGACCCTCTACACCGCCGTCGAGGGCCGGGGGCTGCACGGCCGCCGTACGGCCGCCGCCGCGCTGGCCGCGCTGACCAGCGGCGAGCCGATCCCGATGAGCAAGGCGGGCCCGCTGGCGCCCGTGCTCGACGCGCTGCTCAGGATCGATCCACAGACCCGGCTCGACTCCGTGCGGGCCTCGCTCATGCTGGCCCGGGTGGCCGCGGGCGGCTCGGCGGAGGAGCCGCTGGCCCCGCGCCGGCCCGTACGCCCGGTTCCCGTGGTCACCTCACCCCCTTTCGCGCGCAGGCCCGCGCACCGCGGGCTGCACAGGGCGGAGGCCACCGCCGCCGCGCTGTCGGTCCCGCCGCCGCGCCAGGAGCGCAGGCCGGGTGAGGGCGTCCACCGCAAGCGGGTCGAACCACGTCCAAGTCCGTCCACTTATGTCCGTTTCAAGGCTGCGGTGATAAAGTTGTTCCTTCCTCGGCGGTTCTGGC
>NZ_JBSFGJ010000156.1:0-19433 GCF_053596515.1 Nonomuraea sp. NPDC001684 | reverse complement strand
CCTGGGCGGGCGAGGGAGCCGTGACGGGCGGGGTGACGGCGACCGGCTGCGGAGCGCGACTGAAAAAGGGTCTCAGGAAATCGGCGGAGATCACTTCCACCGTGTCGGACTCCCACACCAGGCGCTCGGCCTGGTTGGTGCCGTAGGGCGGCTCGACGCCCCACAGGTGGATGCGCACGCCGTACGCCTGCGCCGCCTCGACCGCCGGAACCATGTCCTCATCGCCCGCCAGCAGGATCGTGTCGGTCACCGCGTGATGCCGGGCGAGCGCCTCCAGATCGCTCCTGATCTGCGCGTCGACGCCCTTCTGCTGGCCGCGGGCGTTGAGGTTGCCGAGGCGCACCTTGACCCACGGAAGCTGGGCGATGACACGCTGATCGACGGTCGGCACACGGTCGCGGGCGGCGTCATACCAATAGATCCGCAGAAGTTCGCCGGAAATACGTTCCTCTGCATGTTTCTGTAGACTCTGGATGAGCTCATCGGCGGCCACCCGATATTCCTTGCGTTCCTTCGCGCCGAGCAGCACCTCACCTGCCGCAGCGTAGAGATAACCGACATCCACTAGGACGGCGTACTTGGCTGCCACAGGATGCGGCATGAGGTCTGGGATGGCCATGTCGTCCTCCAGGCCGCGGTGTTAGTTGATCGGCTGACTATATACGCCTACTTTCTCTAGATAGTCCCAACTCCCGGGGAACTTGACACCCGATTCCCGGGATCTATCTAGGGTAGTGCGCTCATCCGCCAAGCCGCCTTCCCCGGCAGGCCAGGGTTACGCATACCTCTGGCGGGGTTTCGCCATGTTTGTCTACGGGGTCTCTCGGGTTCGGCGTACGAGCTCCGCCGCGTGGCGAGCACGGCCACCACGGCCGCGATCTCCTCGGGCGTGGCGTCGCCGCGGACTATGCGCAGGTGGTCGCTCATAGAGGAATGTTCCCATGCTTCTTCGGCGGCAGCGAGGCTCTCTTGTTACGCAACGCGCGAAGTGCCCGGACAACTTGCGGCCGGGTTTCGGACGGCCGAATCACCGAGTCCACATAGCCGCGTTCGGCCGCGATGTACGGATTGGCCAAAGTGTCCTCGTACTCGGTGACGAGCCGGGCGCGCTCGGCGTCGGGGTCGTCGGAGGCCGCCAGTTCGCGCCGGTAGAGGATGTTGACCGCGCCCTGCGCGCCCATGACCGCGATCTGGGCGGTGGGCCAGGCGAGGTTGACGTCGGCGCCGAGGTGCTTGGAGCCCATGACGTCGTACGCGCCGCCGTAGGCCTTGCGGGTGATGACCGTGACCAGCGGGACCGTGGCCTCGGCGTAGGCGTACAGGAGCTTGGCGCCGCGGCGGATGATTCCGTTCCATTCCTGATCGGTGCCGGGGAGGAATCCCGGTACATCAACAAAAGTCAGGATCGGAATATTAAAGGCATCACAAGTTCGAATAAATCTGGCGGCCTTCTCGGAGGCGTCGATATCCAGACATCCGGCGAAATGCATCGGTTGGTTGGCGACGACCCCGACCGGCTGGCCGTCCACGCGGCCGTAGCCGACCACGATGTTCGGCGCGAACAGCGCGTGGACCTCCAGGAACTCCCCGTCGTCGAGCACGTGCTCGATCACCTGGTGCATGTCGTACGGCTGGTTGGGGGAGTCGGGGATCACCAGGTCGAGCTCGGGGTCGGGCTCCAGGTCGGCGGCGGCGGCGAAGGCCGGCGGCTCGTCCAGGTTGTTGGAGGGCAGGTAGGACAGCAGCGCCTTGACGTAGTCGAGGGCGTCCTCCTCGTCGGCGGCCTGGTAGTGGGCCACGCCGGACTTCGTGTTGTGCGCGCGGGCCCCGCCCAGCTCCTCGAACGTGACCTCCTCGCCGGTCACCGTCTTGATCACGTCAGGACCCGTGATGAACATGTGGGACGTCTGGTCCACCATCACCACGAAGTCGGTCAGGGCGGGCGAGTAGACGTGTCCGCCGGCCGCGGCGCCCATGATGAGCGAGATCTGCGGGATCACGCCGGAGGCGTGCACGTTCCGCTTGAAGATCTCCGCGTAGAGGCCGAGCGCGACCACGCCCTCCTGGATGCGCGCGCCGCCGCCCTCGTTGATGCCGATGATCGGGCAGCCGGTCTTGAGCGCCAGGTCGATCACCTTGACGATCTTCTCGCCGTACACCTCGCCGAGGGAGCCGCCGAAGACGGTGACGTCCTGGGAGAACACGCAGACCTGACGGCCGTCGATCGTGCCGTGGCCGGTGATGACGCCGTCGCCGTACGGACGCCGCTTCTCCAGCCCGAACATCGTGGACCGGTGGCGGGCGAACTCGTCGAACTCCACGAACGAGCCCTCGTCGAGCAGCGCGAGCACCCGCTCGCGCGCGGTCATCTTGCCCTTGGCGTGCTGTTTGTCCACCGCCGACGACGAGCCGGCGTGCACGGCCTCGTCGAGTCTTCGCTCCAGGTCGGCGATCTTGCCCGCGGTGGTGTGGATGTCCGGCATCTCCGGCATGGGATCGGCGGCTGCGCTCATGCGCGTTAGGCTAACCCGTCCTCCTAGAGTGGATCCATGACGGATGCGGTTCGCTCCCACGGCCTGTACAAGCGCTACGGCGCGCAGGTCGCGGTGGCCGGGGTCGACCTCGTGGTCCCGGCGGGCAGCTTCGCGGGCCTGGTCGGTCCCAACGGGGCCGGCAAGACCACCACGCTGAGCATGATCACGGGCCTGCTGCGGCCCGACGGCGGCCAGGCCGCGATCGACGGGTTCGACGTCTGGCGCGACCCGGTCGCCGTCAAGGCGCGCATCGGCGTGCTGCCCGAGGGGCTGCGGCTGTTCGAGCGGCTGTCGGGCCGCGAGCTGCTGCTCTACAACGGCCGGCTGCGCGGCATCCCCAAGGCCGACGTCGAGCAGCGCGCGGGCGAGCTGCTCGACGTCATGGACCTGACCGGCGCCGCCGACAAGCTCGTCGTCGACTACTCCACCGGCATGCGCAAGAAGATCGGGCTGGCCGCCGCGCTGCTGCACAACCCGTCCGTGCTCTTCCTCGACGAGCCGTTCGAGGGGGTCGACCCGGTCAGCTCCAACACCCTGACCGAGGTGCTGCGGCGTTTCACCGCCTCCGGCTCGACGGTCATCTTCTCCAGCCACGTCATGGACCTCGTCGAGCGGTTGTGCGACTGGGTGTCGGTGATGAGCGGCGGCCACATCGTCGCCCAGGGGCCGCTGGAGCAGGTGCGCGGCGGCTCCAGCCTCAACGAGGCGTTCATGCGGCTGGTCGGCGGCGGCTCCCGCGCCCACGGCGAGGCCGGGCTGAGCTGGCTCGGCGCCCGCCCCGGCAACCAGCCCCCGACCGGACCCCCGACCGTGCCCCCGACCGTGCCCCCTGCCGTGCCCCCTGCCGTGCCCCCTGCCGTGCCCCCTGCCGTGCCCCCGACCGTGCCCCCGGCCGCCGCCGCGCCCCAGGACACGCCGTGAGCGCCGCCGGGGAGGCGCCGGGGAGCCGCCCCGCCGGGGCCGTCCCGGACAGACCCGCCGGGGCGTCCGCCGTCACGGGGTCGCCCATGGCGACGGCCGCGCTGTTCGCGCGGCTCAAGCTGCGCCTGATGGCCGGCAACCTGCGCGGCGACGTGCAGCGCAAGCTCGGCTTCGTCTTCACCCTGCTCGCCGCGGCCGGCCTGGCAGTGCTCGGGTTCCTGCTGATGAGCCTGCTCAGGCTGGCGCCCTCCGACGTCGCCGCCGAGCTGGTGATCGTCGCGTTCGCGTTCTTCCTGGTGAGCTGGATGATCGTGCCGCTGCTGGCGTTCGGGCTCGACGACACGCTCGACCCGGCGCGGCTGTCGCTGTTCCCGCTGCGTACGCGCGAGCTGGCCGTCGGGCTGTTCACCGCGTCCGCGACGGGCGCGTGGCCGCTGGCGATGCTGATCGTCACGGCCGGCGCGCTGGTCGGGCTGCCCACGGGCATCGGGGGCGTGCTGCTCGGCGTGCCCGCGGTGCTGCTGCAGTTCGCGCTCTGCGTGGTCACCTCGCGGCTGATCACCACCGCGCTGTCCGGGGCGCTGCGCAGCCGGCGCGGGCGCGACGTGCTGGCCGTGGCCGCCCTGTTCGTGGTGCTGCTGGCCCAGCTGCCCAACCTGCTGATGAACCGCGGCCTCGGCGACCCCGCCGCGATCCTCCACCGGCTGGCCGGCATCCTGCGCTGGACGCCGCCGGGCATGGCCGCGCACGCCATGGCCGACGGCGGCCTGGTCGGCGTGGCGGAGCTGGCCGCCGTCGCGGTGCTGGTCGTGGTGGTCGCCTGGCTGTGGATCAAATCGCTCGGCCGGGCCCTGGTCTCGCCGGACGCCTCGACGCAGGCGGCCTCCGTCCGCCGGGAGCGCGGCCTGGCCGACCGGCTCCTGCCCGACGGGCCGCTGGCGGCCGTGGTGACCAAGGAGCTGAAGTACATCAGGCGGGAGCCGAGGTTCCGCGTGGGCTGGTTCTCGTCGGTCGTGGTGACCGTCGTCCTGGCGTTCTCGCTGAACAACAGCACCGAAGGGCAGGCAGGGGCGGTGCTGCCGGTGCTGATCACCGGCATGGGCGCGCTGATGATCTCGTTGCAGTCGGGCAACGCGTTCGGCATCGACGGGCGTTCCCTGTGGATGAACGCCGTGGCCTTCGGCTCGGAGGAGGACCTGCGCCGTGACCTGGCGGGCCGCCACCTGGCCAACATCCTGGTCGCCGCGCCGCTGCTGCTGCTCGTGGCGGTGGCGGCGGCGTTCCTCACCGGCAGTCAGGAGGCCGTCGTGCCGGCGTTCCTGACCGGGCTGGGCGCCCTCGGCGTCGGGCTCGGGGTCGGCTCGGTGACCAGCGTGACGATCCCGTACACGCTGCCCGAGCGGATGAACGCCTTCAGCGGCGCCGCGCCCGGCCAGGGCGGTCAGGCGTTCGCGTCGTCGATCGGGGCGATGCTCGGGATCGCGCTGATGTCGCTGCCGATCGTGCTGCCGCTGGCGTTCGGGCTGATGTGGGTGTCGGTGCTCGCGCCCTTCTACGGCCTGCTGATCGAGGTGCTCGGCAGACGCCTCGCCGGCAAGATCGGCTTCCCCCGCCTCCCCGAGCTGCTGGCGGCGGTGTCCAAGGCGAGCTAGGGACTGGTCTAGTCCAATGGGCGAGACCGCCATGCGGTCGCCGAAAGTGAGTCGATACCCTTCGAAGCATGATTGACCAGGGGCTCGAGCGTCGTAGTGCCGCCGTGACCGAGATGCCTGACGAGCTGCGCCACGACGTGCGCATGCTCGGCAAGCTGCTCGGCCAGGTGATCGCCGAACAAGGTGGCGAAGACCTGCTGGCCGACGTCGAACGGTTGCGCAAAGCCGTCATCGCGGCGCGCAGAGGCGAGATTTCCGCCGACGAGATCACCGAAATGGTCGCCGGATGGGAGATCGAGCGGGCGGTCGCGGTCGCCCGCGCGTTCACCTGCTACTTCCACCTGGCGAACCTGGCCGAGGAGCACTACCGGATCCGCACGCTGCGCGAGCGCGACGCCGAGGGGAGGGTGCAGCGGGAGTCGCTGGCACAGGCCGTCCACGAGCTCGGCGAGGAGCGCGTGAGCGAGCTGTTGCAGGGGCTGGAGCTGCACCCGGTGCTGACCGCGCACCCCACCGAGGCGCGCAGGCGCGCGGTCGTCACCGCCATCCAGCGCATCAGCGGCCAGCTCACCGAGTACAACGCGCCCGGGCGCGGCGCGTCCGAGCGCGCCGAGAGCAGGCGCCGCCTGCTGGAGGAGATCGACCTGCTGTGGCGGACGGCCCAGCTGCGCTCCACCAAGCTCGACCCGCTCGACGAGGTGCGCACCGCCATGGCCGCCTTCGACGAGACGCTGTTCCGCATGGTGCCCCAGGTCTACCGCTCGCTCGACGCGGCGCTCGACGCGGGCACCGGCACCCGTCCGCCGCTGGCCAGGCCCTTCATCCGCTACGGAAGCTGGATCGGCGGCGACCGCGACGGCAACCCCAACGTCACCGCCAAGGTCACCCGCGACACGATCCAGATCCAGTCCGAGCACGTGCTGACCGCCCTGGAGACGGCCTGCACGCGCATCGCCCGCACGCTGACTGCCTCCGCCCAGTTCTCGCCCTGCTCGGCCGAGCTGAAGGGCGCGCTGGCCGCGGCCGTCGACGCGCATCCCGAGCTGGTCTCCGAGCTGGCCACCCGCTCGCCGCGCGAGCCGCACCGCCAGTGGCTGCTGTACGTGGCCGCCCGCATCGCCGCCACCCGCCGCCGCGACCTCGACCTCGCCTACCGGGCGCCCGCCGAGCTGCTGGCCGACCTGCGCCTGGTGCAGGAGTCGCTGGCGGGCAGCGCGCCGCGGCAGGCGTACGGGGAGCTGCAGCACCTCGTCTGGCAGGTCGAGACGTTCGGCTTCCACCTGGCCGAGCTGGAGGTGCGCCAGCACTCCCAGGTGCACGCGGCGGCCCTGGAGGAGATCAGGGCCGGCGGCGAGCTGTCGGAGCGCACCGAGGAGGTGCTGGCCACGATCCGGGTGATCGCCTGGATCCAGGAGCGGTTCGGCGTCACGGCCTGCTCCCGCTACGTGGTCTCCTTCACCCGCTCGGCCGACGACATCGCGGCCGTCTACGAGCTGGCCGGGCACGCCCTGGGCGACCGGGCGCCGGTGCTCGACGTGGTGCCGCTGTTCGAGTCCGGCCAGGACCTGGCGAACTCGCCGCGCGTGCTGAGCGGCATGCTGGAGATCCCGCAGATCCAGGACCGCCTGGCCGCGACCGGCCGGCGCATGGAGATCATGCTCGGCTACTCCGACTCGGCCAAGGAGCTGGGCCCGGCGGCCGCCACCCTCCGCCTCTACGAGGCGCAGGAGGAGCTGACCGTGTGGGCCCACGAGCACGACGTCAAGCTGCGCATGTTCCACGGCCGCGGCGGCGCGCTCGGCCGCGGCGGCGGCCCGGCCAACCGGGCGGTGCTGGCGCAGGCGCCGGGCTCGGTCGCGGGCCGCTTCAAGGTCACCGAGCAGGGCGAGGTCATCTTCGCTCGTTACGGGCACATCGCCATCGCCCGCCGCCATCTGGAGCAGGTCACCAACGCCGTGCTGCTGGCCTCCTCGCCCACGGTCGGCGCCCGCACGGCGGCCGCCGCCGAGCGGTTCCGCGGCCTGGCCCAGCAGGTGGCCACGGCCTCGGAGGAGGCCTACCGGGCGCTCACCGAGGCCCCCGGGTTCCCCGAGTGGTTCGCGCTGGTCAGCCCGCTGGAGGAGATCGGCTCGCTGCGGCTCGGCTCCCGTCCGGCCCGCCGCGGCCTTGGGGCGCCGCGCTCGCTGGACGACCTGCGGGCCATCCCGTGGGTGTTCGCCTGGGCCCAGACCCGCGTCAACCTGCCCGGCTGGTACGGCCTGGGCACCGGCCTGGCCGCCGTCGGCTCCCTCGACGAGCTGCGCGCGGCCTACGCCGAATGGCCGCTGTTCAACGCGATGCTGGACAACGCCGAGATGTCGCTGGCCAAGACCGACCGGTCGATCGCCAAGCGCTACCTGGCCCTCGGCGGCCGCGACGACTTCGCCCGCCAGGTGCTGGAGGAGTACGACCGCACCCGCGAGCTGGTGCTGCGGGTGACCGGCCACACGCGGCTGCTGGAGAACCGCAAGGTGCTCTCGCGGGCCGTGCAGCTGCGCGACCCGTACGTCGACGCGCTGTCGCACCTGCAGCTGCGGGCGCTGCGCGCGATGCGCACCGAGGACCTGTCGGAGCAGGAGCGTGAGCGGCTGTCCACGTTGCTGCTGCTGTCGGTCAACGGCGTGGCCGCCGGCCTGCAGAACACGGGCTGAACACGCGCGGACGGCCCGGCGGGTGGCCGGGCCGTCCGAAGCGCGCGGAATCAGCGCAGGCTGTCGAAGAAGGCCGTGATGTCGGAGGTGAGCGCCTCCGTGGCGGTGTGGGCCGTGTAGTGGCCGCGGGCGGGAGCGGGCAGGGTCTTCCACGAGATGATGCCGTGGTGGTCGCGCTCGGCGAAGCGGCGGATCGACTTGAAGTCGCCCTCACCCATGGCCAGCGCGGTCGGGGTGGTCGTCGGCTCCTGCGGCTGCTCCATGCGGGCGTTCTCCCAGTAGAGCCGCAGGGCCGAGCCGGCGGTGCCGGTGAACCAGTGGATCGAGGCGTTGGTCAGCACGAAGTCGTCGTCCAGGTCCTCGTCGAAGAGCTGGGCGAGCCAGCCGACGAGCCCGGCGGGGGAGTCGATGATGGCGTGCGCGAGCGTCTGCGGCTGCTGCGACTGCAGGACGTTGAACGCGCCCTTCTCCTTCCAGAACCAGTCGAGCACGGCCAGCCCGGCCTGGTCCTCCTCGCTCAGGTCGGCGAACTCGGCCGGGTCGCCGGAGGGGAAGGAGAACAGCTGGGTGACGTGCACGCCGACGACGTGCTCGGCGTCGATCCGGCCCAGCTCGGGGGAGATCATCGAACCGCCGTCGTTGCCGACGGCGCCGTAGCGCTCGTAGCCGAGGCGGGCCATCAGCTCGGCCCACGCCCCGGCGATGCGCCGGTTGTTCCAGCCGAGCTCCTTGGTCGGGCCGGAGAAGCCGAAGCCGGGCAGCGACGGGACGACCACGTGGAAGCGGCGCGACAGCGGCTCGATCGCGTTGAGGTACTCGGCGACGGTGCCGGGCCAGCCGTGGGTGAGGATCAGCGGCAGGGCGTCGGGGTTGTCGGAGCGTACGTGGATGAAGTGGATGTTCTGCCCGTCGATCTCCGTGGTGAACTGCGGGTAGGCGTTGAGCCGGGCCTCCTGGGCGCGCCAGTCGAAGCCGGTCTGCCAGTGGGCCACCAGGCGCTTGACCCGCTCGACGCCCACGCCCTGGTCGGCGCCCGGGATCTCGTCGGCGAAGCGGGTCAGCGCGAGCCGGGCCCGCAGGTCGTCGAGGTCGGCCTGGGAGATCTCGATGCGGAACGGGCGGATGCTCATGAGGGGTCCTCTCGACCGAAGAAGCGGAACGGCTTGTTCTGTTCCAACTGTAGCAGAACGGAACGCTTCATTCCACAACCTTCTCAAGGCGGTTCCAAGTGACTTCCAAGGATCACTGAGCAGCATGGGGGCTTTGACGAGCGCAGAAAGGGACCCCCCTCATGAAAAGGACAGCCTTGCTGCTGGGCGCGGTGATGCTCGGCAGCCTGCTGGCCGCTCCTCCGGCCCTGGCCGCCGCCGCCCCGGCGACCTCGGTGACCCGGGTCAGGGCCGTTCCCGCCGGTCAGGCGGGCGAGTGCCCCACGACCGTGGCCTTCTCCGCCACCGTGGCCGCCAAGGGCAAGGGCACCGTGCGGTACCGCTGGGTACGCGGTGACCGCAGCAAGAGCGCCATCAGGAGCTTCCGCGTCAACGGCGCGCGCAAGGTCGTCGTGAGGGACCGCCAGACCTTCGACCGCGACACGACCGGCTGGCAGGCCGTCGAGGTGCTCGGCCGGCGCGGCCTGTCGGCCAAGGCCCGCTTCCGCGTCGCCTGCGCCGGAGCCCCGCAGCGGTACGACGTGGTCAACCCGCTGCCCGCACAGCCGGACGGACCGCTTGAGGCGGCCGCGAGCGTGCAGGCGAGCCCGCCCCGCCAGGACGGCCACTGCCCGGCCGCCGTGACGTTCACCGCGACCATCCAGGTCTCGCGCACCCCCGCCAAGGTCGGCTACCAGTGGATCGACAGCGCCACGGGCGAGGGCGCGGTGGAGTCGCTGTACTTCGCCGCCGGCGCCCCGCGCAGCAGGCAGGTCACGCTGCCGCTGTCCGTGGGCACCTCCACCGCGGGCTGGAAGTCGGTACGGATCCTCAACGCCGGCGGGCACGACTCCGCGCGGGCGTCGTACGAGGTGACCTGCCGCGCCACGCCGGGCCCCAAGCCCACCACGACGCCCACCAGCACGCCCACCCCGACGCCGACGACCTCCCCGACGCCCAAGCCGACCACGACCACGGAGCCCCCGGCGCAGCAGCCGCAGGCGGCGATCAGCGCCCTGACGCCCGGCGACTACGAGGGCTACTGCGACGAGCCCATCGCCTACCAGGCCACCGGCCGCATCACCCTCCCGGCGGGCCCGGCCGCCAGCGTCGGCTACTGGTGGACGCTCGACGGCACCGAGTGGCAGCACCAGACCGTCAGCTTCCCGGCCGGCACCCAGCCCAGGTCGCAGGACGTCACCGCCGCCTGGAGCCTCGACCAGTCGAAGACCGGCTCCCACAAGCTGGCCCTGACCACCCAGCCCGCCGCGGCCCAGGCCGCCGAGCGCACGTTCGCCCTGTCCTGCACGACCGACCCCGACCCGGCCAAGCTGGCCATCCCCTACATGCTGACGCCCGTCTACCAGGGCGACTGCACCGGCTCCATCGGCATGCGGGCCGACGCCCGGATCACCACCGACCGCCAGGCCGAGGTCCGCTACCGCGTCGTCGTGGACGGCAAGCCCGGCCCGGTCAGGACGCAGGAGGCCAAGCCCGACAGGGCCCAGATGATCGGCGACCTGTTCTACATCTCCCCGAAGGCCAGCGGAAGCGGTGTGATCCGCATCGAAGTGCTGAACCACAACAAGCTGGTCAAGGAGAGGCCGTACACGGTGACCTGCGTGCCGGTGGACCCGTCGCCGGGCACGGTGCGGATCAGCGAGTTCCGGCCGGTCCACTACTTCGGCGACTGCGCCGAGGCCCCGTACGTGACCGCCCACGGCGCCTTCCGCGCCGCGCCGGACACCGAGATCACCTGGCGCTGGGTCATCGACGGCAAGCCCACGGAGCCGGCCACGTACAAGACCAACTCCGGCGGTCTGCTCCAGGTGCAGGCGGCCAACTGGCACCGGGACACGAAGACCTCCGGCGTGGTCCGGCTGGAGGTGCTGAACCACAACAAGCCAGCCGTCGAAGGCACCTATCCGGTGACCTGCGAATAAGCCTCACACGGCACATCCGACCCGGACACCAGCCGCCTTGATCATCCTGACCTCGACCCGGCGCGTGGTCCGCCGCTGACTAGGACGTGACGACGCGCTCCTGCCCGGCGTAGACGTTGCAGCGCTCGCCGCGCAGGAACCCCACCAGCGTCAACCCGAACTCCCTGGCCAGATCGACGGCCAGGGACGAGGGCGCCGACACCGCGCAGACCGCAGGGACGCCGGCCGCCAGCGCCTTCTGCATGATCTCGTAGCTGGCCCTGCCGCTGACCATGAGCACGTGCTCGGCCAGCGGCAGCCGGTCCGCCAGCGCCGCCCAGCCGACCAGCTTGTCCACGGCGTTGTGCCGGCCGACGTCCTCGCGCAACGCCAGCAGCGTGCCCGTCGCCGAGAACAGGCCCGCCGCGTGCAGCCCGCCGGTCTTGCCGAACACGCCCTGGGCCGCGCGCAGCGCGCCCGGAAGGCCGTAGAGGACCTCGGGGGTGAGTTCGAGCGAGCCCCTGGGGATCGGCTTGCACCGGCCGTGCAGCGCGTCGAGCCCGGCCGAGCCGCAGACGCCGCACGCGCTGGAGGTGACGAAGTGCCGGTCGAGCGCGGGCAGGTCGGGCACCGGGCCGTGCAGGCGGACGGTGACGGTGTTGTAGCGGGCCTCGGGCGGCAGGTCGTCGTCCGTGCAGTACGCGATGGCCGCGATGTCGTCCGGCCCGGCCAGGCCCTCGCCGCTCAGGAACCCGGCGGCCAGCTCGAAGTCGTGCCCCGGGGTGCGCATGGTGATGGCGACCGTCTTGCGGGTGCCGTCGCCGCCGGTGAGGCGGATCTCCAGCGGCTCCTCCGTGGCCAGGTCGTCGCGCCGGTCGCGGGCCCCGGAGCCGGCCAGCTCCCGGATGCGGACGCGGGTGGTGGGCCCGGGACGCGCCTTCACAGCGGCCGCACGGTGACGAGCGCGTTGTAGTCGGGGATGCGCGCCTGTGGCGAGCGCCGGGCCTCGTCGAGCAGGACGTTCCCCTCCGGCCAGTGGATCTGCAGGTTGCCCGGCATGAGCGGGGCGCGCAGCACCTTGCCCTGGTAGGAGCGCTCGCCCGCGCGCAGCTCGACCGGGGCGCCGTCGGCCAGCCCGAGCCGGTCGGCGTCGTACGGGCTCATCAGCACGGCCTCGCGCGCCGCGCCGTTGAAGCCGTCGAGCCGCTCGTGGACCATGCTGTTGAACTGCTTGCCGCGCCTGGTCGCGACCTTGAACGTGCCGTCGGGGCGCTCAAGGGCGGGCGGCTCGACCACGGAGAAGGCGGCCAGCCCGTCGGGCGTCTGGAAACGGCCGTCGGCGAACAAATGGCGGCCGCCGTACTGGACGTTGTCCCCGAACTTCCGCAACCCGGAGATGCCCTGGTAGAACGGCACGACCTGCTCGATCTCCGCACGGATCTGCGGGGTGCCGGTGAACCGCACATGGTCGGCTATCTCCGGACGGGTACGGGCGGCCAGCTCGGCGAAGATCTTCCACTCCGGCCACGCCTCGCCCACGCGCGGCCCCTCGACCTCGGGCGAGAAGATGATCCGCCGCTCGGTGGAGGTCTCGGTCACGCCGCCGACCATCTCGTAACGCGTCTGGGCGGGCAGCAGCAGCACGTCGCCCTCGCCCGGCACGAGCATCTGCGAGGACAGCACGATGTCGATGTGCACCCGAAGCCCCAGCCTGGACAGCGCCTCCCGGCAGTAGGCCGGGTCGGGCAGCACCTCCAGGAAGTTGCCGCCGGAGGAGACGAGCGCGTCGAGCTCGCCCCGGTGGGCCGCGTCGATCATGTCGGTGGCGGTCAGCCCGGCCGTGTCGGGCACCTGGAAGCCCCACAGGTCGGTGAACTTGGCGGCGTTGGCGGACGTGATCGGCAGGCCGCCGGGGAAGCCGGTCGCGTACGCGCCCATCTCGGCCCCGCCCTGCACCCCGCTGTGCCCCCGGATCGGCATCAGCCCGCACTTGTCACGCCCGAGGAAGCCGCGCGCGAGCGCCAGGTTGACGATCGCCCGGACGTTGTCCTCCCCGTAGGCGTGCTGGGTGATGCCCATCGACCAGACCAGCACCGCCGAGCGCGCCCGGCCGAGCAGCTCGGCCAGCCGGAACATCTGCTCCTTGGTCGCCCCCGAGAGCGCTTCGAGCTCGGCCCACGACTGGGCCTCGACGGCCTTGCGCGCCTCCTCGAACCCGGACGTGCGCCCGGTCACGAACGCCTTGTCCACCCAGTCGTTCTCGATGAGGTGCTTGAGGACGCCGTTGAGGAAGCCGATGTCGCCGCCGACGTTCACGCCGAAGAACTCGTCGGTGATCTTCGTGCCGAACAGCGCGGACTCGGCGTTGGAGGGCACCCAGTACTTGTCCATGCCCGGCTCGCGGTAGGCGTTGACCATGGCGATCCGGGTGCCGGCCTTCTTGGCGTGGTAGAGGTACTTCATCGCGACCGGCTGGTTGTTCGACGGGTTCGAGCCGATGAAGACGATCAGGTCCGAGCCGATCCAGTCGGTGTAGGAGCAGGTCGTGGCCGCCGCGCCGATGGTCTGCTTGAGGGCGACCGTCGAGGGCGAGTGGCAGATGCGGGCGGCGTTGTCGACGTTGTTCGTGCCGAGCGCCCGCACCGCCTTCTGCGCCGCGTAGTAGTTCTCGTTGGGCACCCCGCGGCTGGTCAGGTACGTGCCGAAGCGCGCGCCGCGCAGCCGGTCGGCCGCCACCCGCAGCGCCTCGTCCCACGTCACGCGGGTGAAGCCGGGCTCGCCGGCCCGCCGCAACATCGGGTACGGCAGCCGCCCCAGCTCCCGCAGCTCCGCGCTCTTGCGCCCGGCCAGCCCCGAGACGTCGCGCAGCAGCGACACGTCGAGCGCGGGCATGGTGTTGAGCGGCAGCAGGCGCAACCTGATGTTGCACAGGTGGATCTCGTCCATCGTCCAGTCGCGCATGCCGTGCGTGCCGAGCGCGCAGCCGTCGCAGGTGCCCTGGTTGAGTATGCGCCAGGCGTAACGCCTGTTCCCCTTGACCGACCTGAACGCCTTCCACAGCTCCAGGTAGTTGTTCGGCTTGCGCAACCCGAGGCCGAAGGGCCGCCACGATGCCCAGTTGCGAGGGTCAGGACGTCTGCTCATCCCCCCATCTTTACCCCTCATGCGGACTTCGAGACCAGCCGGTGCGGTGCGACGACCTCGGCGCGGGTTCGGCCAAGATAGGGGGATGGCCTCCTCGCGCTACTCCGACCTCGACCGTCCGCCGCTCTCGGAGGCCGCGCTCAACCGCGCGCTCGTGCGTCCGGGCGGCCTGTGGACGGGCGTCACCGTCGTCGAGACCACCGGCTCGACCAACGCCGACCTCGCCCTGGCCGCCCAGGCCGGGGCCGAGCAGGGCCGGGTGCTGGTCGCCGAGTCGCAGGTCGCCGGCCGGGGCCGGCTCGACCGCGCCTGGTCGGCGCCGCCGCGGTCGGGGCTGACGTTCTCCGTCCTGCTCAGGCCCACGACGCCGGTTCCGACCCAGGGGTGGCTGCCGCTGCTGTACGGCGTGGCCGCCGCCTCGGCCGTGCGCCGGCTGGCCGAGGTCGACGTGCGCCTGAAGTGGCCCAACGACCTGCTGGTGGGCGAGCGCAAGCTGGCCGGGGTGCTGGCCGAGCGGGTCGACGACGCCGTCGTCATCGGCATGGGGCTCAACGTCTCGCTGCGCGCGGAGGAGGCCCCGGTCGAGACGGCCACGTCGCTGGCCATCGAGGAGGCGGCCTGCGTCGACCGCGACCCGCTGCTGCGGGCCGTGCTGCGCGAGGTCGAGAGCCACTACCGCGAGTGGCAGGCGGCCGGCGGCGACGCCGAGGCCGCCGGGCTGCGCGCCGCCTACCTCGCCGTCAGCGCCACGGTCGGCCGCGACGTCCGGGTGGAGCTGCCGGGCGAGCAGGTGCTGACCGGGCGGGCCACCGGCATCGACGGGTCCGGCCACCTCCAGGTGGAGTCCGGCGGCGAGCGCTACACGCTGGGCGCCGGAGACGTCGTGCACGTGCGGGCCGCCCGATGAGCAAGGGCGTAGCCGCTCGGCCGGGTTGGTGGCAGCATGTGCGGCATGACCCTTCCCGACCACCATCTGACGCAGGGTGAGCAGCGCGTCCGATCCTTCCATCCCCACTGGAAGCGCCTTGTCGGCCCGTTCTTCGCGCTGGTCCTCATCGCCGCGGCAGCGGGTGCGGCCCTCTACTTCTTCCCCACCGCGTGGGGGGAGAGCGTCACCTCCTACGGCAGGATCGCCGTCGTCGTCATCGCCGTGATCCTGCTGACGATCTTCTCGTTCGTGCCCTACCTGCAGTGGAAGAACACCGGGTACGTCCTGACCACCCACCGGTTCACGATCAGCATGGGCGTGCTCAACAAGTCCACCGACGAGATCCCGATGGCCAAGGTCAACACCGTCAGCTCCGACCAGACGTTCCTGGAGCGCATGCTCGGCTGCGGCACGCTGACCGTCGAGTCCGCGGGCGAGCGCGGCCAGATCGTCCTGCGCGACATCCCGCGCATCCAGGACGTGCGCATGGACCTGTTCAAGCTGGTCGAGGACGCGTCCGACGGAGAGATCGACGGCCACTGAGGTTGGCGTAGCCTGCTGATCGTGAACGCCACCCAACCGCCCGGCAGGCCGACCGCCGAGCAGATCGAGCGCACGCTCGTCGGCATGCCGGCCCGCCACACCCGCGCGCAGGTCGCGGCCGGGGCCGGGGTGTCGCAGGAGCTCGCCCAGCGCATCTGGCGGGCGCTCGGCTTCGCCCAGTTCCCCGACGACGCCGTGGCGTTCAGCGACGCCGACGTGGCCGCGCTGCGCCGGGTGCGCAGCCTGATCGACGGCGGCCTGCTCGACGAGCAGACCGTCATCCGCATGGCCCGCGCGCTCGGCCAGACCACCGCCCGGCTGGCGCAGTGGCAGGCCGAAATCGTGATCGGCACGATGGTCCCGGACTCGCGCACCGACGCCGACCTGAACGGCGTCCTCGACACGGCCAAGGCCCTCCTGCCCGACTTCGAGCACCTGCTGGTGCACGTCTGGCGGGCCCAGCTCGCCGCCGCCGGCACCCGCCTGCTGGCCGTCGCCGACGACCAGGACGAGCGGGGGCCGGCCCGCGTGTCGATCGCCGTCGGCTTCGCCGACCTGGTCTCCTTCACCCGGCGTTCGCGCGAGCTGGACGAGCGGGCGCTGGCCTCGCTGGTCGAGGGCTTCGAGTCGCGCGCCGCCGACGTGGTGGCCGCGCACGGCGCGCGGCTGGTCAAGACGCTCGGCGACGAGGTGCTGTTCACCGCGCCCGCCCCGGCCCAGGCCGCGGCGATCGCCCTCGACCTCGCCGACAGCCTGGAGCTGCGCATCGGCATGGCGTACGGGCCGGTCGTGCCCATGATGGGCGACGTGTTCGGCACCACCGTCAACCTGGCCGCCCGGCTCACGGCCATCGCCCGGCCGGGCACGATCCTGGTCGACTCCGAGCTGGCCGGGGGCCTGGCCGGAGCGCCGGACGGGATCGAGGTGCACAAGATCAGGAGGCGGCCGGCAAGAGGGCTCGGCGTGGTCCAGCCCTATGTCTTGCGGAGATCATCCTCCTGACACAAGATGGCTGCCATGCCGTACGAAGTGCAGGGCGTGATCGCCCGCGGTAAGGGCCAGGAAGTTTCGCTGGAGACGGTGGTCGTCCCCGACCCCGGGCCGGGCGAGGCGGTGGTGAACGTGCAGGCCTGCGGGGTCTGCCACACCGACCTGCACTATCGCGAGGGCGGGATCAACGACGACTTCCCCTTCCTGCTGGGCCACGAGGCCGCGGGCACGGTCGAGGCCGTCGGCGAGGGGGTCACCGGGCTGGCGCCCGGCGACTTCGTGATCCTCAACTGGCGTGCGGTGTGCGGCCAGTGCCGCGCCTGCCTGCGCGGCCGGCCGTGGTACTGCTTCGCCACCCACAACGCCACCCAGAAGATGACGCTCAAGGACGGCACCGAGCTGTCGCCCGCGCTCGGCATCGGCGCGTTCCTGGAGAAGACGCTGGTGGCCGCCGGCCAGTGCACCAAGGTGTCGGCCGAGGCGCCGGCCCAGGTCGCGGGCCTGCTGGGCTGCGGTGTGATGGCCGGCATCGGCGCGGCGATCAACACCGGCGGCGTGACGCGCGGCGACAGCGTGGCCGTGATCGGCTGCGGCGGGGTCGGCGACGCGGCGGTCCTGGGGGCGTCGCTGGCCGGGGCGTCCCGGATCATCGCCGTCGACGTGGACGACCGCAAGCTGGAGTGGGCCCGCGGGTTCGGCGCCACGCACACGGTCAACTCGCGGGAGAACGACCCGGTCGAGGCGATCCGCGACCTGACCGGCGGGTTCGGCGCGGACGTGGTGATCGAGGCGGTCGGCCGGCCGGAGACGTACGAGCAGGCGTTCTACGCCCGCGACCTGGCCGGCACGGTGGTCCTGGTGGGCGTGCCGACGCCGGAGATGCGGCTGGAACTGCCGCTGCTCGACGTGTTCGGCCGCGGCGGCGCGCTGAAGTCGTCCTGGTACGGCGACTGCCTGCCCTCGCGGGACTTCCCGATGCTGATCGACCTGTTCCTGCAGAACCGGCTGCCGCTCGACCGGTTCGTCACCGAGACGATCGGGCTCGACCAGGTCGAGGAGGCGTTCGCCAAGATGCACCGCGGCGAGGTGCTGCGCTCGGTGGTGGTGCTCTGATGATCGACCGCGTCATCACCTCCGGCACGTTCTCGCTCGACGGCGGCACCTGGGAGGTCGACAACAACGTCTGGCTGGTCGGCGACGCGCGCGAGGTCGTGATCATCGACGCCGCGCACGACGCGGACGCCATCGCCGCGCGGGCCGGCGGCCGCCGGGTCAAGGCCATCGTGTGCACCCACGCCCACAACGACCACGTCAACGCTGCCGCCCGGCTGGCCGAGCTGACCGGCGCGCCGATCCTGCTGCACCCGGCCGACCAGGTGCTCTGGGAGCAGGTGTACGGGCCGGAGGTGGCGTACACGCCGCTGGCCGACGGCGAGAAGATCACGGTGGGCGGGGTGGCCCTGGAGGTGCTGCACACGCCGGGCCACTCGCCGGGCGCGGTCTGCCTGCACGTGCCGGACGCGGGCGTGCTGTTCAGCGGCGACACGCTGTTCAAGGGCGGGCCGGGGGCGACCGGGCGGTCGTACTCGTCGTTCGACACGATCATCGAGTCGATCGCCGGGCGGCTGCTGTCCCTGCCGCCCGAGACGGTCGTGCACACCGGCCACGGGGACTCCACGTCCATCGGGGCGGAGGCGCCGCACCTGGAGGAGTGGCGGGCGAGGGGCCACTGACCTGCGGGGTCAGGTGAATGTGACGCCTCTAACATAGGCAAGCCTTACCGAAGTGAGCTATCTTAGGTGTGCCTAACCTAAAGGCGTCCCCTTCCTGCTCGCTTGAGAGGCTTGTCCCCGGATGTATGTATGCATTTGTCGTGCTGTGACCGAGAACGAGGTCCACGACTGCATCGCCTCCGGGGCGAAGAGCGCGAAACAGATTCGCGACACCACTGGGGCCGGTGGGGACTGTGCCCGTTGTGTACGGAAGATCTGTGCGATCCTGAAGCAGTCTGAAGAACTGACGACCGCATAGCCGCACCGTGACGAGGGGCCCGTTCATGCAGGGCGACAAGCAGATCATCGAACTCCTCAACGAACAGCTGACCGCCGAGCTCACGGCGATCAACCAGTACTTCCTGCACGCGAAGATGCAGGAGAACTGGGGATACACCAAGCTGGCCAAGCACACGCGCGACGAGTCCTTCGAGGAGATGCGCCACGCCGAACGGCTGACCGACCGCATCCTGTTCCTCGAAGGGCTGCCCAACTACCAGCGCCTCGGCACGCTGCACATCGGCCAGACCGTCGAGGAGCAGCTCAAGGCCGACCTGGAGGTCGAGCTGGCAGTGGTCGAACGGCTGCGCCCGGCGATCCAGCTGATGAGGGAGAAGGGCGACATCACCTCCGCCCGCATCTTCGAGGACATCCTCGAGGACGAGGAGGAGCACATCGACTACCTGGAGACCGAGCTGGGCCTGATGCGCAGCCTGGGCGAGCAGCTCTACCTCGCCCGCTACGCCGAGCCCCAGTCCGTCGACGACTAGAGCCCCCCGTTCTCTCCGGCCCCGCCGCCCGCCCGGGCAGCGGGGCCGTCGTCGTTCCCGCCGCCCCGGGCTGCTCGTGGCGGCCTGACGGATACTGGGGGAGGCGAGCCCAGGACACCTGTGAGGGAGTGGTCTCCATGCTCTATCTCTTCGGTTTCGAGCGCATCGGCGTGGCCGTCGGCGACCTGTACTTCGTCGACCCCGACCCGGGAGAGCACCAGGAGGGCGCCGAGCACGGCGTGCGCCTGGAGATCCGCAGGCTCGCGCCGGGCGAGCTCAAGGGGTCGATCTACTCGGCCCGTCCGATCGTCGTCGATCAGCTCATCTGGCGGGTCGACCTGCTGGAGTCGGTCGACGGCACGCCGGGCAGCTTCGACCGTACGCACCACCACCCGGGCTCCAGCGGCTGGGAGCCCGAC